>CAYYSC010000453.1:0-3165 GCA_964474065.1 uncultured Rhodospirillales bacterium
GTAGCTCGTCAGGCTCATAACCTGAAGGTCGTAGGTTCAAATCCTACCCCCGCACCCAAAGAAACCCGTGTCCGACCCGGACACATAGGTAACGGATTGTACCTAAGACATGGGTGACAACCTCGCGCCGAACGGGTTGTCGATGGTTTGCAAAGTTTTCTGTTCCAGGTCGATATAGCCCAGATCGTAGTGCCTGAAGCTGACGAGCCATATGCCCTCGTCGACTTCACGGATTCCCAGCCTCTGACCGGCGAGCACGGTTGATATGTTGATCTTCTTGCGGTGCAGGCAGATGCGGCCGCAAGCGGTGACCATTACGTCGCGATCGTGGAAGGGGTAGTCGAGCTCGGCCAGACCGCGATAGGGCCGGTTTGAGGGGGTATAGACCTCGGCCGGGGTTTTCATGTCGAGGGCTTCGTGCGGGCGTTCGGTGTTGAACTCGTCGACGAAGGTCTCGAAGCGCGCCTGCTGCTGCAGGATGTTGGCGCAGGCGGGGTGTATCGCCTCCTTTTTCAGCGTCAGATGCAGGCGTTCGTAGCGGCCGTTCTGCTGGGGGCGGCCGGGCTTGATGCGTTCCACCGCGATGCCCAGGCGCAGCCACCAGACCGACAGGCGTGAGAGCCCGTAGAGCCCGTTGGGGCTGGCGAAGGGCGCGCCGTTGTCCGAACGGATCGCGGCGGGCAGGCCGCGTTCGGCGAACAGGCGTTCGAAGGCGGGGATGACGCCGGCTTCCTTGACGCTCTCCAAGGCCTCGCAGACCAGCACGAAGCGCGAGGCATGATCGCTCACCGTGAGCGGGTAGCAGTATCGCCGGTCGGCGAGCCGGAACTCGCCCTTGAAGTCGACGCTCCACAGGTCGTTGGGCGCAGATCCGGCCGAGAGCGGCGTGCCCTGCGCCCGGGGCCGCCGCTTGCGGCCGCGCTTGACCAGGCCGTGACGGTCGAGCACGGCGTGAACCGTGCTTCTGGCCGGGATGCGGACATCCCCGGCCATGCGCCGCACCAGAAGCTCGCGGATCTTGCGTGCGCCCCAGTGCGGCTTCTCGCGCTTGGCCGCCACGATCATGCGCTCGACCGGCTCGGGCAGCTGGTTGGCGTAGCGCACCGGCCGCCGCGACCGGTCACAAAGCCCGTAAGCGCCTTCCTGCTTGTAACGCGCGTATATCTTGTAGCCGGTCTTTCGCGATATCCCGAAAGATCGGCACACATCACCTTACAGGTATCGATCGAAAATCGCGGCGCGGGGCTCCGGCGGAATCGCGGATAGCGCGTCCATGACCGCGTCCGGCAGGCCGGCGCCCCCGGAGTAGTCGCTCGCCAGGATCACCGGCAGAATATCGTCGAGGGTTTGCGCGCCGTCCGTGGCGTCCGCCAACGCTTCATCGAGGCTGGCCCAGAAGGCTGCGCCCGTCGAATAGAACTGCATATAACCGGAGTAATCGCCATCCTCGTTGATGCGGCGCTGGATCTCGAGCAGTCCGGTCTCCACCGGCGCCTCGGGATTGATGAACATCGCGCGCGCCGCCAGCACGCCCTCATCGCCGGGCAGGATCCGCCCGGCGGCTTTCAGGGCGTAATAGTTCGCCAGGCTCTCAGAGACCCAATGCGGGGTCGCGCCGACGGCGAGTTGATGGAACTGCTCGTGAAGCACCAGAATGAAGGGCGCGGCGGCTTCGAACGGCGTCGGCGAATCGCCTGCGAGGATGTAGTTGGCGATCAGCGTGTCGAAGCCCGCTGCGCCGCTCATCTCGGCGTGCTCACGCTCGGCCCCGAACCAGACGACCGTGAGGTCTTCCACATCCGAAATCTGCGCCGGTCCGATCGCGTCGCGTAAATAATCGATCGCTTGGTAGTGCAGGGCCGGGTCCGCCAGGGCCTCAACCGCCTGCAGGTCATCGGCGATGTAGGTGAGGTGCGGACTGCGGTCGCCGTATTCAATCGAAGGCGGATCGCCCAGCACGAAAAAGCCGGGCGCGGCATTGAGCGGGGGCAGGGTGTCCGGCCGGGCAACGCCATCGAGCGCGACCGGCAGCGTCTCGTTTTCGAAACCGCTCACGCGCAACAGCGAGGTCGGCCCTGACAAGACCGCCCAGGCGTTGCCGACACTAACGCTGCGCTGGCGCGACGGACGCACCGCGCCACGCTCGGCCGCTTCGAACGCAACGCGCCAGCTCGCCGTTTCGCAGCCTGGCGGGAGCGTCCATTCGGCCTCTGCTCTCTCAATCAGCGTCCCGTCGCACCGGACGTCTTCGACCTGAGGCTCAAGTTGCATGTCCGGCGCACGGGAGAACAGGCGCAACGGCCTGTCAGAGGCTGGCAGGCGCAGTTCGACACGCGCGTCCTGCGGGCGAGCCGGGTCGAAGCTCACCGTGTAGGCGGGCCGCTCTGCATGGGGCGGCCCCGGCGCTTCTTCGCTCTGCGAGCAGGCGCCGAGGCCGAGCGCGGCGAGTACGGCGAAGGCAAGCGGCCGGCTTGGTGAAAACAGGGTGATCAAAGTCTTCATAGCGTCAGTCTTGGCGGTGCGCGGCGCTCTTTCAACTAAAAACCCGGCACCGTTCCAATCCGGAAGCCCCGGGACGCCTCACTCGTGGCGCAGGGCGTCGATCGGATTGAGGCGGCTGGCTCGATGAGCCGGGTAGAAGCCGAACAGGACCCCGACGCTGCGGCCGCGCCGACCGCGACAACGGGAATGGAGGCCGCGATCGCCACATCGAACTCGCCGAAACGTTCAACGAGAACAGCGCCCGCAACGCCAAAGCCGAGCCCAACGAGGCCGCCGGTCACGCACAGCACGATCGACTCGATCAGAAACTGGTTGCGTATATCGCGCCGCTTTGCGCCGACCGCGAGCCTCAACCCGATCTCGCGGGTCCGCTCAGTCACCGAAACGAGCATGATGTTCATGATCCCGATCCCGCCGACGACCAGCGAGATTCCGGCGGTCACCGCGAGCAACAGGCCCAGCGTTTGAGAGGAGGGATAGGTGAATCAATTCCCACCACCCAGCCCATCCGGCCTCGACGACGCAGGATCCACGCAGGCCGACGCTCCCCGACGCAGGCCCCGGCCTCCCGAACACCGCCGTCGTCGACGTCCGGGAACCCCACGAGTTCGAGTGTGTCATCGCGGTGACGATTCTAGCACCCTCGCACACACACGTCACCGT
>CAYYSC010000454.1:0-3152 GCA_964474065.1 uncultured Rhodospirillales bacterium
CAACTGGTCGCTACTTCCATCACCGGCGTCATCGCCCACTGGCGGCGGCGAAGCGTCGACTTCAAGATGGGGCTGGTCTTGCTCTGCGGCGGCGTCGTCGGATCCAGCATCGGCGTCTATATTTTCAAGATTCTGCGCAACATCGGCCAAGTCGATTTGACCATTTCCCTTCTGTACGTCGTGTTTCTCGGCGCAATCGGCACGCTGATGTTTGCTGAAAGTTTGCGGAGTATTCTGCGTAGCCGCGGCGGGAGGATTCAGCGGACAAAACTCCATAGTCACACTTGGCTGCACGGTCTGCCGCTTAAGGTGCGGTTCCGCCGCTCACGCCTTTACATTAGCGCCCTGCTGCCCTTTTCGATTGGCTTGCTGGTTGGGATCCTGGCAGCGTTGATGGGGGTCGGCGGCGGCTTTATCATGGTGCCGGCGATGATCTATCTTCTCGGCATGCCGACTTCCGTCGTAGCGGGCACTTCCCTGTTTCAAATCCTGTTCGTGGTCACCAACGTGACCTTCCTGCAAGCGTACACGAACCAGACCGTCGATGTGGTGCTCGCTTTGATCTTGCTGGTGGGTTCGGTGGTGGGCGTGCAGATCGGCTCCGCGGTAGGAGCCCGCGTCTCTGGCGCCCAGTTCCGGATTCTTCTGGCAGCGCTCGTGTTGGCCACCTGCGGAAAACTGTTGCTGGATCTCTTGCTGGAGCCCAACGACCTTTACAGCCTGCAAATTGGCGCGGGAGGCGGGCATTGAGGCTTTCGCTTCTCCTTCTCCTGGCGATTTGTGCAACAATTGGCAGCGCCCGCGGAGAGCAGCTTGTCGCCGATCTCTCGGCGCACGAGATCAAGATCACGTCCGGTTTCGCTGGCACCGAGCTGTTGCTCTTCGGCACCACCGGCGGCGAAGGCGAAGTCGTTGTCATTGTGAGCGGCCCCCCCTCGGAGACGATCGTCAGAAAAAAGGACCGGGTGAGCGGTCTTTGGATCAACACGGAAAGCGTTCGTTTCGAAGGAGTGCCGGGCTTTTTTTTCGTCGCCGCCTCGCGTGAGATGTCAGCCGAGGACGTGGAGGAAATCCTGAGGCAATACAGTATCGGCTTGCGCTACCAGAACATCGAGCCGGTCAATGGTATTGCCCCGGAGAGACTGGCGGCCTTCAGGGAGGCCCTGGTGCGCCGCAAGGCTTCTCACGGCTTGTATAATGACATGACAGGCCAAGTGAAGATGATCGGCGACACCCTTTTCAGAACAACCATAGAGTTCCCCGCGACAGTTCCCACGGGCGACTACCAAGTTGAAGTGTACAACGTTCAGGACGGTTGGGTAAAATCTGTTACCTCTATTGCCTTGCATGTTGGTAAAGTGGGAATGGAACAATTGATCTTCCGGTTTGCACACGACTACCCGGCGTTCTACGGGATTTTTGCCATCGCGGTTGCGGCGCTGGCAGGTTATGGAGCCGGAATTCTGTTTGGACGGCGATAAATGAGTAACGGATCAGCTTGGCAGGGCGAAAGCGACTCCCGGAAAGCCATTGGGCGAACGCTGTTATGCGTTGTCGATGATACACCCGAATTATCGGTCGCGCTGCAATTCGCGGCGCGGCGGGCAAAGCGGACCGGCGCGCATGTCGGCCTGCTCTATGTCATTGAGCAGGCAACAGAATTTCAGCACTGGTCCAGCGTTGGCGATCTAATGCGCGCCGAAGCGTATTCCGACGCAGAACGGGTTCTTTCCCGCGCGGCGGAGCATATCCAGCAGTGGAACAAGGAGCCGCCGGTCTTCTATATCCGCGAAGGCAACCGCCGCGACGAGATCATCGAACAGATCAAGGAAGATCCCAGCATTGCCTTCCTGGTGCTCGGTGCCGCCACGGGTCGCGAGGGCCCGGGACCGCTGGTCACAGCCTTGACGGGGAAATGGGTTGGCCAGTTACACATTCCTGTTGTTATCGTGCCGGGCAACGTATCGGAAGACGAGATCGCCTCGTTCGCCTAAGGCCAGGAAAGCCAAAAGGAACGCTTGATGTTGGAGAAGCTTGCCGGACCTGCGGAGCGGGTTGAACGGTCACCCGCGATATCCGACGAAGTGAAAAACACCACCTGCTACATGTGTGCCTGCCGATGTGGCATCAAAGTCCACCTGAAAGATGGCGGCATTCGCTTCATCGAGGGCAACCGTAAGCATCCGGTCAACAAAGGCGTTCTCTGCGCCAAGGGTTCAGCCGGGATCATGCAGCATTTCTCCCCTGCCCGGCTGACGAAACCCCTGAAGCGCGTCGGCCCGAGGGGCTCGGGCGAGTTTCAGGAAATTTCCTGGGACGAGGCGATGCAGACCGCGACGCAATGGCTCTCGGCCATCCGCAATGAAGACCCCAAGAAACTCGCTTTCTTCACCGGGCGCGATCAGAGTCAGTCTCTGACCGGTTTTTGGGCACAGCAATTCGGCACGCCGAACTTTGCAGCTCACGGTGGTTTCTGCTCCGTGAACATGGCAGCAGGCGGCATCTACACCGTCGGCGGCTCGTTCTGGGAATTCGGCGAGCCGGACTGGGATCACGCCAAGTATTTCATGATGTTCGGCGTGGCCGAAGACCACGACTCGAATCCGATCAAGATCGGCCTTGGCAAACTGAAAGGTCGCGGAGCGAAGGTCGTCGCAGTCAATCCGGTGCGCACAGGCTACGCTGCCATTGCCGACCAGTGGCTCGGTATCCGGCCCGGCACCGACGGCCTGTTCGTGCTGGCGCTTGTTCACGAGCTCCTCAAGGCGGACGCCATCGATTTGGAGTATCTGGCGCGTTACACAAATGCCACTTGGCTGGTCCGACAGGCCCCAGGCGAGGCAGACCATGGCCTCTTCATCCGCGATGAAGATGGCGCGCCGCTCGCCTGGGATCGCAGCGCTCATGCAACCGTTAAGGCACAGTCGCCCGGCACACAGCCTTCACTCGTCGGGGAAGTGACACTCCCCGATGGCCGCAAGGCCAAGGCCGCATTCGAACTGATGGCGGAGCGTTATCTGGACGAGAGCTATTCGCCGGATGCAGTGGCAGAACGCTGCGGCATTCCAGCAGACACCATCCGCGAGGTCGCCGCCGAACTGGCGCATGTCGCGTTTCAGGAGACGGTTACCCTCGATATCCCGTGGACAGAC
>CAYYSC010000455.1:0-3142 GCA_964474065.1 uncultured Rhodospirillales bacterium
GCCCGAAATCGTTATCGACGCCGTGGCGGATCTACTTCTGCTGATGGTCACCACGATTGTGCTGTTCCTGGTGTTGCGCTGGGCGGCGAAACGACTTTACTGGACGATGGGAGAAGCGGCCCAGCAAGCGGGCGCATTCCGCACCGGGCTGATCTTTGGCGCTTCCGTGTTGATCGATGCAGGCGTGGTGATTATTGCCTGGGCCGCCGGCTATCTCTTGACACTGCTGGTCTTCGGCGATCTCGGCGACGTCGGCATCCGGCAAACTCTCTACCTGAACGCGTTCCTCACGGTCGAGATGGTGAAGGTGATTATCCGGGCCTTGCTCTCGCCGGCATCTGCCGACTTGCGGCTGATAGCATTGCCGGACAAGGGCGCCCGGACCCTCTCGCGCTGGCTGAATGTGTCAGTCAGCCTGATCGGCTATGGTCAAATGCTGGTCGTGCCCATTGTAAACCAGAACGTTTCGTTTTTCGCCGGCCGGGCCGTTTCTACGATCCTTTCACTGTTGACGGTGGCGATTCTGATTGGGCTGGTCCTTGCTCACCGCCGTGCCGTAAGCCATTGGTTGCGTGGCGAACGGCGGCTGGAGCACCGATCGGCTGTCAGCCGGTTTCTGGCGCGATATTGGCACGTCCCCGTTGTGCTGTACCTAGTGAGCCTGTTTGCGATCGTGCTGGCGCGGCCGGGGGGCATTCTCCTTCCGCTCCTCATTATCTCCGGCCAGGTATTGGCAGCGGGTGTCATCGGTATGGTGGTGGCGAATTTCCTGAAACGAGCTATGTCGCGGGGCGTCCGCCTGCCGGGAACCATCAACGAACGCCTGCCGCTGCTGGAGCGCCGATTGAACGGATTGGTGCCCCAGCTGCTGGGCTTGCTTCGGCTGCTAATCATTGCCGCAGTCGTTGCGTTCACGGTGGACGCCATTGGGCTGCTGAATGTGGAAGAATGGATCACCAGTGAAATCGGGGCGCGTTGGACCGGAACGCTGATCAGCGTGCTATTTATCCTCCTGGCCGCATTTGCCGTTTCACTGGCCCTATCGTCATGGATCGATTACCGGCTTAATCCTCAGTATGGGACGGTCGCCACTTCGCGCGAACGTACCTTGCTGACGCTGTTACGGAACGCCGCAACTATTGTGCTCATCGTCATCACATTGATGTTCGTCCTGTCGGAGATCGGGATCGACATCGCGCCGCTGATCGCTTCTGCCGGTGTGTTGGGCCTCGCCATCGGTTTCGGGGCCCAAAAGATGGTACAGGACATCATCACCGGCGTGTTCATCCAGTTCGAGAACGCGATTAACGTCGGCGATGTTGTGACAGTGGGGGGAATGACCGGAACGGTCGAGCGGTTGACGATCCGCTCGGTCTCCCTGCGCGACCTCCAGGGGGTGTTCCACATTATTCCGTTCTCGTCGGTCGACATGGTGTCGAATTACATGCGGGAGTTTGCTTACTTCCTATGCGACATGGGCATCGCTTACCGGGAGAGCGTCGCGGACGCGAAACAGGCGATGCTCGATGCTTTCGACGAATTGCGCGCGAACCCCGAGCGGTCCCCAGCGATCCTGGGAGACCTGGAATGGTTCGGCCTGCAGGCATTCGGCGACAGCGCGGTGGTCGTGCGTGCACGCATTAAATGCGCACCGGGGCAACAATGGGGGATTGGCCGGGCTTACAACGAGATTGTCAAACGCATTTTCGACGAACGCGGCATCGAGATTCCATTTCCGCATCAAACCCTTTACTTCGGTGAGGACAAGGACGGAAAGGCGCCGCCCCTGCGGGTGGTGGCCCGGCGGCGCCAAAACGAGCCGCCGGAGACGGAGGCGAAAGAAACGGAACAACAGCATGCGGAAGCACCGGCGGACGGGTCACCCGGACCCGAGTCTTCAAAGATCGTGCCGGACGAGGCGCATACCGATCGCTGAAGGCATTTCCCATCTGCCACGGGCTTTCCCGCACGGATTGGACGAGGTGGCTGCGGCAGCGCTGAGCTTGAGGACTAGCCGCGCGGTCCGATATGGTGCATACGGGCCTCGCTTCTATTCATGGCCGAAAGATTCAGGGACGGATTGGTGCATCACTTCCGCGGGCTAGATCCCTTGCCGCAAGAACTGCGCGGCGCTTCCGTTGCGCTAGGCAATTTCGATGGTGTTCATCTGGGACATCAGGCGATATTGGGTGCTGCGCGCGCGGTGGGGAGGAAGCTGGGCGTCGTCACTTTTGAGCCGCACCCGCGCAGCGTGCTGCGGGCGCCGAGCCGTCCGTTCCGGCTTACCTCGCCGGCCAGCAAGGCGCGGGCGCTGGAGAACCTAGGCGTTGACCTGCTTGTGGAAATCCCTTTCGACCGCGATTTTGCACAGTTGCCCCCGGAGGCCTTTGTGCAGCGGGTGCTGGGCGAGATAGTAGGGGCTTCGCATGTAGTGGTCGGCGCGGATTTCCGCTTTGGCGCAAACCGGGCCGGTACATCCCAGTCATTGAAAGACCTTGGCCCGCGGCACGGTTTCGGCGTCACCATTGTGGAAGAAGTGCAGGCGGAAGACGGCCAAGCCTTTTCCTCGACGGCAATCCGCCGACACTTGCGCGAAGGGCGCCCGCAGGAAGCGGCGCAAATGCTCGGCCGATGGTGGGAGGTCGAGGGAGTGGTGTTCACTGGCCACCAGCGGGGCCGCACCATTGGCTTTCCGACCGCCAATCTTTCTCTCGGCGATCTATTGGAGCCCGCACTTGGCGTTTACGCCGTGCGCTGTGCTGTTGGCGATGAGGATGACCTGAGCTGGCTTGATGGGATCGCCAATATCGGGCGCCGCCCGACCGTCGACGGGGAAACGCTGTTGCTGGAGACACACGTCTTCGATTTTGACGGCGATCTTTATGGCAAGCGGATGCGCGTGCAGTTGCTGGGATTCATCCGGCCGGAGCGCAAATTCGGCAATCTGGACGAGCTCCGCAATCAGATTGCCAGGGATTGCGACACGGCTCGGAGCATCCTGGCCGAAACACCTGAGACACCTCTGTAGTTTTTTCATAGGCAACTTAGAGCCCAAGACCATGGATTATAAGAGCACGGTCTTCCTGCCGAAAACCGAGTTTCCCATGCGTGCCGGCCTGCCGAAGCGCGAGCCGATCATTCT
>CAYYSC010000456.1:0-3134 GCA_964474065.1 uncultured Rhodospirillales bacterium
GACGTTCGAACGGCCGACGAAGGCCGCTTCGGGCCGTTCGGGTGGCGGCAGATTGCTCGCGCGGTTCGCCGCCCAATAGAAAGCGCACTCGCCGGCAAACAACTTGCGCCCGGCTTCAATTGCTTCCGGCGTTTCGAAGTCGCTGGGATCCAACCCGGTGTTCAATATGGTCGTCCCCCGGTTCAGGTAGAGGCCTTCTTGGCTTTCCCCTTTGCCCGGGCATCCCGCCGCATGATGATCCACTGTTGCGCGATGGACAGCGTATTGTTCCAAGCCCAGTAGACCACCAGGCCCGCCGGGAAGGAGGCAAGGAAGACGGTGAAGATCAGCGGCATGAACATGAAAATCCGTGCCTGTACCGGGTCCGCCGGTTGCGGATTCAACCGCTGCTGCAGGAACATGGTGATACCCATGAGGATCGGCCAGGCACCGAAATGCAGCCAGTCCGGCGCACCCCACGGGATCAGCCCGAACAACTCGAACACATTGGTCGGGTCTTGAGCCGAAAGGTCTTCAATCCAGCCGAAGAAAGGCGCGTGCCGCATTTCGATCGAAACGAACAGGACCTTATAGAGCGCGAAGAACACGGGGATCTGGATCAGGATGGGGATGCAGCCCGCCGCGGGATTCACTTTCTCCCGCTTGTAGAGCGCCATCATCTCCTGCTGCATCTTCTGCTTGTCTTCGGTGAAGCGCTCCCGGATCTTCATCATTTCCGGTTGCAGGAGCTTCATCCGGCTCATGGCTTTGTATGACTTGTTCGCCAGAGGGAAGAACAGGATCTTGATCCCGAGGGTCAAAATCAGAATGGCTACCCCGAAGTTGCCGACAAGCCCGTTCAGCCAGTCCAATGCATGAAAGATCGGCTTGGTTATGAACCAGAGCCAGCCGAAGTCGACCGCGCGGTCGAACAGCGGAAGTCCCAACTGCTCCTGATACCGCTCCAACAGATTGACTTCTTTTGCGCCGGCAAAGAGCCTGGACGTGAATTTGCCGGGTGAGCCCGGGCTCACGGCAACGGCCGTTTCCTCCAGGTAGTCGGTCTGATACTTGTCCCTGCCGTCGGCCAGGCGGTGCCAGACACGCGTCCTTATCGATTCACCCTGCTGCGGAACCAAGGCTGCGAGCCAGTATTTATCCGTGATGCCGAGCCAGCCGCCGGTAGTGGTGAATTTGCCTTCATCGCCATCCTGGAGATCGTCGTAGTCGATCTCTTCGAGGGTTTCGTTGAAGACGCCGATGGGCCCTTCGTGCAAAATGAAGAAACCGGAAGTGGCCGGCGTACCTTCGCGTGTAACCAAGCCGTAGGGGTAGAGCGTGGCCGCGGTCCCCTGTTCCGCCCGCACCTCGTCCTCGACGGTGAACATGTAGTTGCGATCAACCGAGATGGTCCGGATGAATTCAAGCCCTTCGCCGTTGTTCCAACGCAGGACAACGGGATCATCTGGCATAAGCACGGTATCGTCGGTCTGCCAGACTGTCTGATCGTCGGGCAGATTCACTGCCGATCCGCCGGCGATCCAGCCAAACTGGGCATAATAGCCGTTAGGGTTGCCGCTAGGAGAGAACAACACGACGTTTTTGGCGTTGTCTGCCAAGCTAACATAGTAGTCCCGAAGAACAAGATCGTCGATGCGAGCGCCGCGCAGCGCAATGGACCCGCTGAGCCGCGGCGTGTCGATAGCGATACGGGGGCTTTCGAAGGCCTGGGGCGGCTGCTGGCCCGGTTGCGCAACGCCGGGTGCGCCGGTACTGGGCGCCACCGGCAGGGCAGCATCCCCCGGCCGGCCCGGCGCCTGGTCAGCGGGCGTCGTTTCCTGGACAGTCTCCGAACCGGGCGGGGGCGGCGGGTACAGGGCCTCCATCGCCAACTGGGAGCCGATCAGGATGATAATCGCCAGCGCGATTGCCAGGAAAAGGTTTCGCTGCTCCATCGGGCGCGTTTGGTTCCTATTGTGTGGGACTGGGCTTGACGTTACTTAGCCTGCCTAGGGAACGGGATCAAAGCCGCTACCTCCCAAGGGGTGGCAGCGGACGATCCGTCGCAAAGTCAGCCACGTGCCGCGGACCGGTCCGTGTTTGTGAAGCGCGTCGATTGCATACTCCGAACAGGTCGGCGCAAACCGGCAGGATTTGGGGAGCATCGGCGATATCGCATAGCGGTAAATTTGGATGATCCCTATGAGAAGCCATTTAATTGGCCGAACGCTCACTCTGTCATTCACGCGCCGGCCCGGCCAGTGCGTTGGTGGATTTTCGAAGCAGCGTCTCGGATATCTCGCACGATATCGTCAAACGGACAATCGACCGTTTGCGGGCGCCCTATCAGGACATAATCGTACCGTGGACGGGCGACCCCTTCCAGGGCGACTTTTGCAGCCTCGCGTAAGCGGCGGCGAGCCCGATTGCGTTTCACAGCATTCCCCACTTTTCGCGAGGTGGTAAAGCCGATGCGCGGAGACGGGTCGTCCGTATCGAAGTCCTTGCGCCGGATTCCTTGCATGGCAAGGGTTCGGCGGGGCACATGCACGCCCGATTTCGCGGCGCGGACGAAGTCTTTCCGTTTTTTGAGGACCGAGACCACGTCTTGGCCACCGGAGCCGGGATCGGTTTCCGCCCTACGCGGAGAGCCGTTTCCGGCCACTCGTCCGTCGGTTCTTCAACACGCGGCGGCCGCCGACCGTCTTCATACGAGACCGGAAACCGTGCCGGCGCTTGCGAACAAGCACGCTCGGCTGAAAGGTACGTTTCATTGTGTGTGACTCCGTGAGCCTTGCTGCGCAGGGCTTCGCTCAATGTGGGGCGTGTAAATAGAAGAGATCAACTCCGGCTGTCAAACTTTAGGATTTGGCAGCACGCCGCCGGCCCCGCCATTCTGCCAGGCGGGCGATCACGCCCCGCAACGACCGAACTTCCTGATCGGTCAGTTGGGCGCGCCGGAAGACATTGTGAAGGTTGCGCTGCATGGTCGGCCGCAGATTCTGTTCCCGATAGTATTCCGCGGCATCCAGTTCTCGGTCGAGATGGTCGAGAAGCGCGTCCACGGCCTCCGTCGGCGCGGGCGTCACCTGATAGTCTGCCGGCAGCGTTTCCCCTTCGGCGCCAGCAAGCAGGAACTCATAGGCGACCAGCAA
>CAYYSC010000457.1:0-3125 GCA_964474065.1 uncultured Rhodospirillales bacterium
CGGAAAGGCAACTCCGATGAAAGCATTTCGCTCGAGTCGGTGTTAATGCCCAGCATCGGAATTGCGGTGGCAAGAGACACGGCACAAAGGACGAGCGCCGTCAGCACGACCCGCCACGGCGAACGGTAAGCGCTATCCACCCAGGCTGAGAGTAATCGTTCCATACACGCCGCTTCTGCGTCGCCCTTCGAGGTATTCGCGATGGTTGTGGCCGTCCAGCGTGCTTGTGCGAGAAAGCAGACGCTATGTTACCACCTAGCTGGCCGGGACGCACCCGAACTGATCGAACCATGGACCACAGCCGATGGTAAGCCTGCTTAGACTTGGTTCAGGGCGTCTATTTCTGAACAGCCGGCGATCTCTATTCCCAACGATAGCCGGCATGCCAAGTTGTCCGCGTTCACATGCTGCGCACCATATCGGCAACAGCGGCATAGCCTTTGTCGTGCAGCATTTGGCCCAATTTCTCGGTCACTTCATGGTCCGCCGGAATACCGAGGCCGTTCACCCACCGATTCATCAAATTGAAGAAGCCGCATAAAACCACGGCATTGACGAGAGCATTCTCGTCCCATCCCTTGTCGAGCACGGCATCCGCGTCTTCCTGGACAATGTCTCCCGGCGAATCGTTGAGGCGCCGGATATAGCGGAAAAGGCTGATCCGCTGATCGCCGAACCCGTCAGGCTGCTCGGTGCCCTTGAGTTGCTCTAAGATCCGACGGTCCAAACCGAAGCGTTCGGCGGCATGACCATGCACGTCCATGCAAAAATCGCATCCGTTCAGGAAAGAGACATAGGCTCCGATCAATTCCCGCTCGCCCTCGCTCAGGGCCGATGGCCCCCGCATGAGGGTTTCCCCGATCTGAAAGAGCGGCCCGGCCAGTTCCGGGTACTGGCGCAAAACATCGGGCAACGAGGCTTGGGGGTTCGATTTCAGGAAACTCATCGCAACTCCTGCATTAGTCATCGGCCGGCAAAAGCCCCAACAGCCATTCGCCATGGTTTGAACCCACGCAACGAAGGCGAAGTTCCTTCGCAAGGGGCACGATTGCGTGATCGGAGCCTACCTTTCGGCGGCTTCCCTGCCTTCGCACTCTTCTCCGGACATACTGTCCGGCGGCGCAGGCGAGTTGGCTGCCGCCTTTTCCGGTTGCTGCCAATCCGCCTCGTCGCTGGAGGTGAAACGGAGTTGGGCAATGTCGTTGGAGAAGAACATGTCCCACGTCCAGGCAACATAAATCCGTGCCTTGCGGCTCAGTGTCGGCATTTGCAAGAGATAGAACGCGCGCCAGAGGAGCCACGCCGGAAAGCCGATTACCGGCACGCCCAGGACCTGCGCTACGCCGCGCTTGCTCCCGATCGTTGCAATAGTTCCGAGGCCGCCGAAGGAAAAGGCCCGGGTCGGTTCTCCACGACGACTTCGCTTCAGGTTCTCTGCGAGGGTATCCGCCTCTCGCACGGCGAATTGTGCTGTCGGCGGCGCGGCCCCGGCACTCGCTTGGTTCGGCACGGCGGCGCAATCTCCCAGCGCCCACACATTGTCAGCACCGTCAATGGACATGTCGGGATTTGTGGACAGCCGCCCCGTTTCCATAGGCAGGCCAAGTTTTTCAAGCAAAGGATTGGGCGCGGTGCCGATGGTGGAAATGACGGTTGCCGCCTCGACCCGCTGCTCCCGGCCATCCTCAAACCTTGCAGTCAGTCCGTGCTCGTCAATGCTCTTGGCCAAAGCACCAAAGATGAGATTGATCCCGCGCCGCGTCATGCTGCGTGCCGCTTTCTCCGCCAGCCCCGCTTTCAGCTCCGGCACCAGCCGTTCCCCAGCGTGGATCACCGTGACCTTCAGGTCTTCCTTTTTCAGGCGGGGGTAATGGCGGTGGGCGTTGTGAATGAAATCATGGATCTCGCCGGCGACCTCGACGCCACTGAAGCCTCCGCCGACGACCGCAAAGTGGGTCAGCCGCCGCTGCTTGCCGGGGTCCGACACATGCGCGGCCTGTTCAAGCCGCGCGATGACGTGATTGCGGATGCGCATCGCATCGCCAATCAGCTTCAATGGAATGGCGTGTTCGGCCATCCCCGGAATCATCTCGGTGTTTGCGCGCGCGCCCAAAGCAAGCACCAAGTGGTTATAGTCAAGTTCTTGTCCTTCTCCACCGCTGAGGTATGTGACGCGCTGAGCTTTCGTGTTCACGCTTGTCACACGGCCCATGACAAATTCCTGGTGGCGCCCGAGCATCAGGCGCAGGGGCGCGATGACTTGGCCGGGCAGAATTGTGGAGCCTACCACCTCCGGAAGCATCGGACTGAAGGTGGTGTAGTTCTCGTCGTTGATCAGGGTGACGCGAACATCGGAGTCGCGATCCAGCTTCCGTGCCAACCGGGTTCCGCTAAAACCGCCACCAACGATGACGACATGCTCGCTCATGATTGTATCGGGCCTCGTTTGTGGTGATGGACAGGTTGTCTTTCGTCTTTACTCGCAGATGCCCGGCTTTACTCGGCCCGGCCATGGTCGGGATGAATGCATTTCTGACAGGGCATCTTGGTTGGACTGCCCCTTTGGTGAATTCCCAACTTCGTGATTGCGGGACGAAGAGGTTGGCACCGGACAGAAGCTTTTCAGGCGCCGCGGCAGAACCCATGTCTTGACAGGCCGGGCAGCCGCTGCCGGTGAACGGGTGAACAGAGAGGAGAGGGATTGTGGCGGAGCAAGAAGTCGACATCGCAATTATCGGCACGGGCACCGCAGGCATGACGGCTTATGGCCGGGCGCGAAAAGCGACGGACAAGATTGCTTTGATCGAAAGCGGGCCCTACGGCACGACTTGCGCCAGGGTCGGCTGCATGCCTTCCAAGCTGCTCATCGCGGCTGCGAACCGCGCCGAGGACGTCCGCAGCGCCTCCCTTTTTGGCGTCGAGCCTGGCGGCATGAAGATCGACGGGCGCGCGGTGATGCACCGCGTGCGGACCGAACGTGACAGATTCGTAGAATCCGTGAAGCAGACCTTGGAAAGCTTCGATTCGAGCCATCTGGTACAGGGCCACGCCCGCTTTCTCGATCCGCACACGCTGGAGATCGATGGGCAGGCGCGGATCCACGCCGATCGGGTCGTAATCGCCGC
>CAYYSC010000458.1:0-3122 GCA_964474065.1 uncultured Rhodospirillales bacterium
AGGAAGCGGACGACGTACGGATGATGGTTGTCTTGCTTCACCGCCCCGTAAGCGGCGTCAAGATAGTCCTGAATGGTGCCGCCGCGAGGCGTGAACTGCCAGATACGCTCATCTGAGCCGACTTGCTCCAGTTCTGCCCGGTGTTCCGGTGCCAGCGGCTCGAGCCGGACAAAACGGCCTTCAATAGGCGTATAAGGGACAGTAACCATTATCCCACGATCCATCGGCGCAGATGTCAGGCGGCATGCCGGGGCCGGAGGCGGCAATACCCGTAAAAAAGTAAGCTTTATTTGATTTTTTCGTCAATCGGCAGAATACCATCCATCGTGGGGATCATATTGGCGAGCAGACAAGTGTGTGTAGGCAGGTGCGAGCACGCAGGCAAGCGCTGGTAAGCCAAGCCACGGCGAGGCAAGCGCGCGCCGGTTAATTGCGCGCTGCCGTTTGGCCGCCGCACCATCCGTCGCTATATTGAGGGGCAAAGTTTTCAGTGAGCGCCAATGTCCATGGACACGTCCATTCTCGACCGTCTTGCCCTCTATGATCCGGCCAGTCGCGGCGCGGTGCCGCGCCCGGTGGGGTCGGCGTCGTTCAATCTGGTCTCGGACTACCAGCCGGCAGGCGACCAGCCCCAGGCCATCAAGGAACTCATCGAAGGTTCGCGGGCAGGGGAGCGGGACCAGGTGCTGCTAGGGGTTACCGGCTCCGGCAAAACCTTCACCGTTGCGCACGTCATCCAGGAAATGCAGCGTCCAGCGCTGATCCTGGCGCCGAACAAGACACTGGCGGCGCAACTCTACGCAGAGATGAAGGGGTTCTTTCCGGAGAACGCGGTCGAGTACTTCGTCTCGTACTACGACTATTACCAGCCGGAAGCCTACGTTCCGCGCTCGGACACCTATGTGGAGAAAGAGGCGTCGATCAACGAGGAAATCGACCGCATGCGCCACGCCGCGACACGGGCGCTGCTCGAACGCCGGGATGTGGTGATCGTGGCATCGGTCTCCTGCATCTACGGTATCGGCGCGGTTGAGACCTATGCGGAAATGACCATTGATGTGGCCGCTGGCAGGCCGCTGGAGCGTGATGCATTTCTGCGCCGGTTGGTCGAGCTGCAATACCGACGCAACGATGCCAACTTTTTCCGCGGATCGTTCCGGGTCCGCGGCGACACCATCGAAGTGCACCCGGCGCACTTGGAGGACCGGGCCTGGCGCATCTCGCTTTTCGGCGACGAAGTGGACGCCATCCATGAGTTCGACCCGCTGACGGGCGAAAAGATTGCGGAGATGGATCGCATCCGTCTGTATCCGAACAGCCACTATGTGACGCCGAAGCCGACGCTGATGCAGGCGATCGACGGTATCAAGAAAGAGCTCAAGGAGCGGCTGGAGGAACTTACCGCTCAAGGCAAGCTGCTGGAGGCGCAAAGGCTGGAGCAGCGCACCACCTTCGACATCGAGATGCTGGTGACGACCGGCTCCTGCAACGGCATCGAGAACTATTCCCGCTATCTGACCGGGCGGCCGCCGGGCGCGCCGCCGCCGACGCTGTTCGAGTACATCCCCTCCGACGCTCTGCTGTTCATCGACGAGAGCCACGTGACCGTGCCGCAGATCGGCGGGATGTTCCGGGGCGACTATGCACGCAAATCGACGCTGTCGGAGTTCGGTTTCCGCCTGCCGTCCTGCGTCGACAACCGGCCCTTGAAGTTCGAGGAATGGAACGACATGCGGCCGCAGACGACCTATGTCTCGGCCACGCCCGGCCCTTGGGAGCTGGAGCGGGTGCAGGGCGCCGTGACGGAGCAGGTCGTGCGGCCCACGGGTTTGATCGACCCGGTCTGCATCGTCCGCCCCGTGACCAACCAGGTGGACGACCTGATCGCCGAGGCGCGGGACGTGGTTGATCAGGGCGGCCGGGTGTTGGTCACGACGCTGACCAAGAAAATGGCGGAGGACCTGACCGACTACCTGTTCGAGCTCGGCATGCGGGTCCGCTACATGCACTCGGAAGTGCACACGCTGGAGCGGATCGAGATCATCCGCGACCTGCGGCTGGGCGCATTCGACATTCTGGTGGGGATCAACCTGCTGCGTGAAGGGCTGGACATCCCGGAATGCGCGCTGGTGGCGATCCTCGATGCGGACAAGGAGGGTTATCTGCGCTCGACCACGTCGCTGATCCAGACCATCGGGCGGGCGGCGCGGAATGTGGACGGTCGGGTAGTCCTCTACGCCGATACCATGACCAAGTCGCTCACCAAGGCGCTTGAGGAAACGGCGCGCCGCCGCGAAAAGCAGCAGGCGTACAACGCCGCGAACGGCATTACGCCCGCCAGCATCAAGAAGGGCATCAGCGACATTCTGGAAGGCGTGTACGCCCGCGACAGTCTCACTGTCGATACCGGGATTCTCGGCGAGGCCGACCGGATCGGCTCCAACCTGGAGGCTACCATTGCGGACCTGGAGAAAAAGATGCGCGCCGCCGCCGCGGACCTTGAGTTCGAGGATGCGGCCCGCTACCGAGACGAGATCCAGCGGTTGAAGAAGCTGGATATGGGGCTGGAGGACCGTGGCTTCGGCCACAAAAAGGGTGGCCGTCCGAGCGCCGGCAACACAGCCATCGAGAAAATCTCCGCCGGCGCGGTCTCGTCGAAGCGCCGCGGCAGCGGCGGCAAAGGCAAAGGCCGCCCTGCCTACACCGGCAAACCGAAAGGCAAGCGCCGCGGCTCGGGATAAGCGGTCCTTCCCATCAGCGCACCTGCCGGAAACAGGTGCGCAGCTCCTCCACGAACACGTCGGGCACTTCGAAGGCGGCGAAATGGCCGCCCTTCGGCTGTTCGCTCCAATGGACGATGTTGGAGAAGCGGGCTTCCGCCCAGCGGCGTGAGGCGCGGAAGATCTCCTTCGGAAAGATCGTGCCGCCCATCGGCACGCCCTCCTGGTCGTCCATGAGCGAGATGACCGGGTGCGGCGTGTCGGGGCTGTGCTCCAGCGTGTGGGCGCCCGCCAGCCCGAGTTCGTTGCGCGCGTACTCGATCACCGCGCACTGCATGCCGAGGCAGATCCCGAAGAACGGCAGCCCGCTCTCGCGCGCGTGGCGGATCGCCCGGATCTTAC
>CAYYSC010000459.1:0-3118 GCA_964474065.1 uncultured Rhodospirillales bacterium
GTCCGTCGCTGAGCCCGCAAACTCTGCGTCTAATGCGTTCAGGGTCGTCTGTATGGCATTCAGTTCGGTCGCGTATTCGCTAGAGTTCAAGCTTCCGGACCCATCCCAAATAAAGACGACGTTCACGTCGTTTCCGGTCAGCTGGCTCGCCGTGATGTCCACCTCAACAAAGCTCGAGTCGTTGAAGGTTCGGTCTTCGGTCGAGAGTGCGAGAGATATGGTCTGTCCGCTGCTTGTTGTGACACTGTCCGTATTCGTCTCCCGCAGCGGGTCGATCACCTTGGCAGTGACGTTGGCGGAATTGCTGGTGGCGCCCTCGTTGTCCTCGACCGTGTAGCTCAGATCATCGTTCACCGAGTCGTTGGTCGTGTCATAGCCCGGGTTGTCTGCCGTATACTGCAATTGACCACTGGCATTGACGGCCGTTCCATTGTCGGCCCCGGAGAACAAGAGGGTCGTCGGGTCGATCGTGCCGTCTACATCCGTGTCGTTCGCCAGCACATCGACGGTCGCGGTGTCGCCGAACTCGACAAAGAACGAGCCATCGTCGTTCGCCACCGGCGCATCGTTCACGCCCGTGACGGTGATCGTCAGGTTCGCCCAATCCTCGCCGCCGTCGCCATCGCTGATGGTGTAGGTGGCGTTGACGGTGTCTGTATCGCCGGTCGATAGGTCCTCGAAACCGTCATCCGGATCGAACGTGGTCGAACCATCGGCATTCACCGTCAGCAGACCGGTGCGACCGCCATCGCTGGTCACCGCGAAGGACGTGCCCACATTGCCACCGTCCATGTTGACGGCGGTAACGCTGAGCGTGTCGCCATCCTCGTCGGTGTCGTTGGCCAGCAGGTTGAGCATCACCGCGGTGTCTTCGTCGGTAGTCTCCGAGTCATCCACGGCATCCGGGGCGTGCGGGATCAGGCCGCCGAGTTTCAATGACCCTTCGCGCTCCTCGCCATAGCCAAAGCTGGTGTAGCGGAGCGCAATCCGCTCGCCGCCCAGATCGTCCAGGGTCAGATCCTGCCCGGCTACCGCAAGCGTGAACATCGTCGTGTCGATGTCGTCCTTGCCAATGCCCTGGGTGCCGATTTCCACCCCGGCGTCGAAATCGTTGCCCTTCTTGGTGAGATGTCCCTTGACGTTGGCTCCGTTGCCAAGGTTGTCCACCGCGTTCGCCGCGAACTGCGAGTCGGTTACGTCAGCGCCGTCGACAGTCATGTTCGCCAGCAGCGAATCGTCTTCGACGTCAAAGAAAACGCCGCGCAGATCGGCTTGCAGGCCACCGACCTCCTGAGCGGCAACGGTTACCTTCAATTCAATGTTGTCGCCAGTTCCCATCACCTCTTCGATGGTGACGAGCGTCTTAATCGGGCCATCAACCATAAACTGTAATGAACGGGCCATTTCCAACCTCCAGATTTTATAGTGAAAAACCGACGCACCTTTGGAGCGGTGCCTAGGCAACGGCCTCAAGGATACGTCAAGAGGCAAATTATCACAAAAGCATTACTCCGTAAGAGTAATTTTGGTACAAATGTATTAATATTTTGCATCCACTATCGATTCATTGCGCGCATGAGAGCTCGAACCACCAGCCCATTGCCGAAAAATAAGGCAACTTGCAGGCGTCAAAGTCGTCGCCATCGCCGTACTTACGGAACCCCCGGAAGCCTCCTGCTGTGACGCTCGCTCCGGAAACGGGCTCGCATGCAACCATTTCCCGCGTATGCTAGCGGGGGGCAGTTGGCTGCCTGAGACGACTGACTGGTGATCCGCTATTTCGTTTTTCGGAGAATTCCCATGCATACTCCCAACGCCCCGGACCCCATCACCGTCTCGGTCGTGCAGCACCGTCTGACCGCCATTGTCGAGGAGATGGGGGAGGCCATGCTGCGGACGTCTTATTCGCAGATCCTGAACTCGTCTCGCGACTTCTCCACCGCCATCTGCGACGCGCACGTGCGGCTGGTGGCGCAGGCGGAGCATATCCCGGTGCATGTCGGCGCGCTCACCTGGGCGCTGAAGGAGGTGGTGGAGCGCTTCGGCGACACGGTGAAAAAAGGCGATCTCTATCTCCTGAACGATCCCTACCGCGGCGGCTCGCACCTGCCGGACGTCACCGCCTTCGTGCCGGTGTTTGCGGGCGAGAAGCTGCTGTTCTGGACGATCAACCGCGCCCACCATTCCGACATCGGCGGAACCACCCACGGCGCCTACAACCCCGAAGCGACGGAGATTTTCCACGAAGGCTTCCGCCTGCCGCCGATCAAGCTTTACGACCAGGGCGTCTGCCGCGACGACATTCTGGACATGCTGGCACTGAACACCCGCCTGCCCCGCGATTTCCGCGGCGATCTGGCGGCGCAGTTGGGCTCCGTCCGCCTCGGCGAGCGGCGGCTGGAGGCGCTGTTCCAGGACTTCGGCGCGGAGACCGTGGTCGCCTCGGTCGAGCAGATCCTGGACGGAGCCGAGCGCCAAGCCCGGGCCGCCGTCGCAGAGTGGCCGGACGGCATCTATGAAGGCTCGGCCTGGCTCGACGATGACGGCTTCGGGCGGGAAGACATCCTGATCCACGCGAAGGTCACGGTAAAAGGGGACGAGGTCGAGATCGACATGACCGGCTCCGACCCGGAAAGCCGCGGCTTCGTCAACTCGTCCCACGCCAACACGCAGAGCGCCATCGCCATGGCGTTCTCCTTCCTGCTGGACCCGCAGACGCCGAAAAACTCCGGCACGATCCGGCCGCTGAAGGTGAAGCTGCAAGAAGGCACCATTGTCTGGCCGAACGAGGGCCTGCCCGTCACCATGTGCACCAGCCATTGCGGCAACGAGATCATCGAGGCCGTGATCGTCGCCCTCTCCCAGGCGACGCCGGAGCGCGCCATGGGCGGCTGGGGGCGGCGGCTCCGGCTCGCGATCCAGGGCGACGACCCGCGCACCGGCAAGCGCTTCATCTGGCACATGTTCCACGCCCGGCCGGGCGGCGGCGGCTCGATTGCAGGCGATGGCTGGCACTGCTCCGGCGAGTGGCATTCGGCGGGCGGCCTGAAATTCGGCTCGGTCGAGGTGGCGGAGGTGCGCTTCCCCCTACTGTTCAAGAGCCATGAGTTCCGCCCCG
>CAYYSC010000460.1:0-3110 GCA_964474065.1 uncultured Rhodospirillales bacterium
CGGCTCGCCGGCATGTAAAGGACGCTGCGGCGCGGACGGACGGTCTCGGCGGGCATGGTGGCGGCTCCCTATGGCGGAAAAGTGGCGTCCTCTATATAGCCGGAGGCTTCGTCCGTCACACTCCGTTGGAACCTCCGATGCGCTACGTCCTTTCGATTCAGTCCAGCGTTGCCCACGGCCATGTGGGGAATAGTGCGGCGGCCTTCGCCCTGCAGCGGATGGGACGGGACGTGATGCGCGTCGACACGGTGCGTTTCTCCAACCATCCAGCTCATGGCGGTTACTCGGGATGCGCGGCCGCCGCCGGGGAAATCGATACGCTGGTGGACGGTCTCGCGGCGCGGGGATTTTTGCAGGCGTGTACGGCGACGCTATCGGGTTATCTCGGCACGGCAGAGAATGGCCTGGCCGTCGCCCGGGCAGCCGACAAGGTCCGCGCCGCTGCGCCGGGGGCATTGTTCGTCTGCGATCCGGTGATGGGCGACGACCCTAAAGGGTTGTTCGTGCATCCTGATATTCCGGATGTGCTCCGGAACGTGCTGGCACCCTGCGCCGATATCCTGACGCCCAATCGGTTCGAACTGGCTACGCTCACCGGTCAGCCGTGCGAGACGGTTGCCGGCGTGCTGGAAGCGGCGCGGCAATTATTGAGTGGGAAGCCGAAACTGGTCACGGTGACGGGCATCGGCTTTGAAGCCGGCTGCATCGACAGCATTGCCGTGACCCAGGGCGCTGCCTGGCGCGTCCGCTCGCCGCGTATCGATGCTCCGGCGTTCGGCGCAGGCGATACATTCTGCGCCCTCTTCCTCGGCCGCTATCTGGAGCAGCCCAATGTTCCGCGCGCCCTGGAATTGGCCTGTGCGTCCGTGACGGCAATCCTGAAGGCAACCACCGGCGAACTAGCTTTGGTCCCGGCGCAGTCGTCGATTGAGGCGCCGCCGGAAATCGTGCGCGCGGAACGCCTCTAGGGCATCGTGCGGTAATAGTGCCAGAGAGCGATCGCCGCGACCGAGCGCCAGGGTGCCCAGATCTCTGCCAGTTCGCGGGAGCGTCCCGGTTTAGGACGCTCTTCCAGGCCGTAAAGACGCTGCTGCGCGGTTTGCAGCGCCAAGTCGGCGGCGGGCCAGACGTCTGGCCGTCCCATGGCGAAAATCATATAGATTTCGGCGCTCCAGGGGCCGATCCCGGGCACGGCGGTCAGTGCCGTGATAATCTCGCTGTCCGGCATTGCGTCAAGCCGCTCGATGGGCAATCGGCCATCACGTACGTGTTCGGCCAGCGCTAGGGCATAGCGGATTTTGGGACGGGAGAGGCCACAGGCCCGCAACACCTCCGGCCCTGCCTCTTGCAGCTTTTCTGGCGCCAGCGGCTGCACCGCTTCTTCCAGACGGGCGAAGATGGCACGTGCGGATGCGGCCGAAACCTGCTGGGCGACGATGGCGCGCACCAGCGTCGAGAATCCGGCTGGGCGCAAAGAGAATTCCGGCGGGCCCGCCTGAGCCACGGCCCCTGCGATGGCCGGATCCGCTTCAATCAGCGCGGCCAATCCTTCGGAGAGAACCGCGGTCCGTTCCTGGCGCGGAAGAGCGCTCACGCGGCTGCGGGATTCAGCGAGTAGGTCTCCGCCTTGCCGCGGAAGCGCATCAGGAAGGCACTCGATAGGGCGCTCAGTAGCAATAGCACCGCCACGGCCTGATGTGTCGCCGCTAGCGGCATGGGCACGTTCGTGAGCAGCACCGAGACGCCCAATCCGACCTGCACACAGGCAACCGCCGTCAGGGTGGTAACCGCGGCCAGCGCTGCCCGGTTCAGGCGGGCTTGCTGCGCACGCCACCAAAAGGCGACGATCAACAGGAAAGTACCGATCGCGAGCCAGCGGTGATTGAACTGGACCGCCGCCGGGTTCTCGAACCAATTCAACCAGAAGGGATCATGGTGCGCATACTCGGCAGGCATAAGCCGGTCGCCCATGAGCGGGAAAGTATTGTAGATCAAACCCGCGTCAGTCCCGGCGACCAGTGCACCGGAGCCGATCGAGATCCCGATGGCTGCGACCACCAGCCAAGCGTGCCCTGCGAGCGAGGCGTGCACCTTGATCCGCTGATTGGGGAGGATCAGCAGCGACATGGCCAGATAGAACAACAGCGCCAGGATCACCAGGGCCAGCAGCAAGTGCGCCGCAAGCCGATACTGGCTGACGTCAGTCCGGTCCACTAACCCACTTTTGACCATCCACCAGCCGATCACACCCTGCAATCCGCCCAGGAAGAACAGGCCTGCAAGGCGCCATGTCAGACGTGTAGTCAGCCAGCCCTTGATCAGGAAAAACAGGAACGGCACGGCGAACAGTACGCCGATAAAGCGCCCGAATGCCCGGTGGATATATTCCCACCAGAAAATGGATTTGAATTCCGCCAACGACATCCCGGCGTTTACGAACTGATACTCCGGGATTTGCCGGTATAACTGGAAAATCCGATCCCATTCGGCGGCAGACATCGGCGGCAAGGTTCCCATGAGGGGACGCCATTCGACCATGGACAAACCTGACTCAGTCAGGCGAGTAATACCGCCGATAACGACCATGGCAAACACCGCGGCAGCGCAAATAAGCAGCCACGTTGCAATCACCATTCTGTGACGGATCGCCACCATTCAGACAGTATTCTCCCTATACACCGTCGTTAATTGCCAGAAGTTAGACTGTGGGCTTCGCGCAGGCAGATGACTGGTTGACGCAAGACTAAACCGTCGCGCCCGCCGGATGACGTCTCGAGGGGTTGGCCGCACCTTGACTGGATACCCGATGCAGCCGACAAAACGGATGTTTAACCGCCGATGTCCCGCTTCGCAGAGGAACGCCGTAATGAATGCCACAATGAATGCTACGATTCCCACGAACACCCGTACCGGCGGCCAGATGCTGGCCGACGCGCTCCGCATTCATGGCTGTGACACGGCGTTCTGCGTTGCCGGAGAGAGCTATCTGGCGTTGCTGGATGCGCTTTACGATCATCCGGAGTTCAAGCTCTATACCTGCCGGCACGAGGGCGGGGCGGCCAATATGGCGGAAGCCTATGCGAAGCTGACCGGCAAGCCGGGGGTGGTGA
>CAYYSC010000461.1:0-3089 GCA_964474065.1 uncultured Rhodospirillales bacterium
ATTCTTTCGAATGGCGGCCGATTGGTGCAGATCAACGTATGGCGGCCCATCGCTGGCCCGGTGAAGCGGGCGCCGCTGGCGCTGGCGGACGCTACCAGCGTGAAGCGGGACGAGTTGATCGCCACGGACCAGCGTTTTCCGGACCGTACCGGCGAGATTTACCAGCTTGCCTTTGGGGAAGGCCAACGTTGGTACTATGCCCCGGAAATGGAGCGGGACGAAGTAATTCTTATCAAGAGCTGGGACAGCCTTGGCGATGAGGATACCACCTATCCGGCCCATGGTGCGTTCCAATATCCAGACCAGGACCCGAAGGCCCCGCCGCGGGAGAGCATCGAGGTTCGCACATATGTGATCTTCGAACCCGGCAATGCTAACGCCAAGGGCGCGGGCCGCTAGGCGCCGCACCGGCGATGCCGCGGCCCAATCCCGAAACGCGACGGAACAAGTAGGATGAGCGATACCCGGGTCAACGCAGATTTCGGCGAGCGCGTGGTGGTTGATACGGCGGCGATGCCCTGGGCGCCGTCGCCGATGGCCGGCGTAGAACGGCGGATGCTGGACAGGATCGGCGGTGAGGTGGCCCGTGCCACCTCCATCGTCCGTTATGCGGCGGGTAGCGTTTTTTCTCCCCATGAGCACGCTCTGGGCGAGGAGTTTCTTGTCCTGCAAGGCATTTTTCAGGATGAACATGGCGACTTCGGCCCGGGATCCTACGTCCGCAACCCGCCAGGCAGTCGCCACACGCCGGCGAGTGCGCTTGGCTGCACGATTTTCGTGAAACTGCGGCAAATGCGGGACGACGGCTCCGAGCCGCTGGTCCAGACGGATACGTCGAAGGGCGAGTGGGTGTCTGCCGGTGCGCCAGGCTACGAGCGGCAGATCCTGTTCGCGCCGGAAGATGGGCGTGAGTTCGTGGCTCTGGAACGTCTGGCGCCGAACAGGAAAATCGCCGTGAGGTCTCTCCCCGGCGGGGAGGAGATTCTGGTGCTGGAGGGCTGTTTACGGCAAGGCGGGCAGGCGCATAGTCCGGGCTCCTGGATCCGCAACCCGCCGGGCGCAGGGTTCGATTTGGGCACCGGCCCGGAGGGGGGCTGCACCTTCTGGGTCAAACGCGGCCACTTGCCGCCCCCGATTTGAGCGCTTAGCAGTCTGGCATCCGGTCGCATGGGGTGGAAGGATGGGGGATCAAAACCCTAGGGAGAAACGACGCCATGCCCGGACTTCTCGAAGGCCACATCGCACTCATTACCGGCGGCGGCAGCGGTATCGGCCGGGGCATCGCCCTTGCCTATGCCCGGGAAGGCGCGACCGTCATCGCCGCCGATATCAGCACCGCAGGGGCGGAAGAAACGGTCGGCATGATCGGCGGCAACAGCGCCCGCGCCGAGACGCTGGACGTCACCGACCGCGCTGCCTGCGATGCCGCGGCTGCGAAGGTGAAAGCGGAGGTCGGCAATGTGTCGATCCTCGTCAACAACGCCGGCATTGTCCGCCGTGCCGCGCTCGACGTGGCCGAAAATCCGCTGGCCGATTGGGACGACACCATTGGCATCAACGTGAACGGCGTGTTCAACACCACCTACGCCTTTCTGGAGCAGCTAAAGGCGACGAAAGGACGGATCATCTCCATCGGCTCGATTCAGAGCTTTCTTCACACCCCGAACTGCGTTGCCTACACGACGTCAAAGCACGCGGTGAAGGGGTTTACCGTCGGCCTGGCGGCAGAACTCGGACCGCACGGCATCCGGGTCAACGCCATCGGGCCCGGCGTGATCCGCACGCCGATCAACGAACAGGGCATCATGCAAAACCCGGAGCGGCTGGCGGCCGTGGTCAATCACATTCCCATGGGCCGCTATGGCACGCCGGAGGATATCTCCGGCCCCGCCGTATTCCTGGCCAGTGACCTCGCTCAATACGTGACTGGCCATACGCTGGTTGCGGACGGCGGTTATCTGACTGTTTAGAGACCGGTTAGAGACCGGCCGCCCCGGCGCGCAAAAACCCCGGCAGCCTGAGGTGGCAGCCGGGGCATCGCATTAAACGAAGAGGACGCTGGCGGGCTATTTATCGAGCCACCAGTCCTCCATGCGCCAGTTGTTGTAGATGCTGTTTTTGTGCCGGTTGACGTTCTTCACATAGGGCTGCCAGCAATGGGCGGCCTTGTTGTGATGGATGACCGGGCGGGCATGGTCGAGCTGCAATTCCCGGTCGATCTCCCAGACCAGTTTCTTCCGCTCATCCAGGTCCCTAAGGGCTGCCTGCTTCTTGAACATCTGGTTCAGTTCTTCGTTGCAATACGCCGTGTAGTTCCGCTGAGAGCCGCACGAGTAGTTTTCGAAGAAATTCACGTCCGGGTCGTCTACACCGAAACCGGTGACGTTAAGGGCGACCTGATAGTCCTTGCGGCCGATCCGGCCGTACCAATTGCCGGTCTCGATCACCTCCAGCTCGCCTGCGACGTGGACGTGCTTCAGGTGGTCGATCAGGATGACGGCAGGGTCCCGGTAGATGGCGATGTTCCGGGTAGCCACCTTCACCTTCAGCATGTTGTCGGGGCCGTAGCCCAGGCTTTCCATGAGTTCCCGGCCCTTGGCGCGGTCGGCCTCGACGTCCGGGCCGTAACCCGGCAGTTCCGCGACCATTTCCGGCGGCAAACCCCATACGCCGGCCGGCGGCGGCATCATTGCGCCACCGTGGGTGAACTGCCCTTCGCCCAGGATTTCGTTGAAGGCGCCGCGATCGATGGTGAGCGCCAGCGCTTCCCGAATTTTCGGGTTGTCGAAGGGCGGCGCATCGCGATTCAGCATCAGGTTGGTGTAAACGCCGGTTGGATTCAGCTCGCACACCGCATCCGGCGCCTGAGCCTCTACATCTTTCAGCAGCGGGATCGTGACGTCGCTGTCGAACGTCATGTCGAACTCGCCGGCGATGAAGCCGAGCACGCGGGTGGAGCGGCTACGGATGATGGTCCACTCATGCCCGTCGAGGTAGGGCAGACCCTCTTTCCAGTAGTTCTCGTTCCTGGCGAGCCTGACGACCTCGTTCTGCTTCATCTCCACGAACTTAAAAGGCCCGGTGCCGAT
>CAYYSC010000462.1:0-3051 GCA_964474065.1 uncultured Rhodospirillales bacterium
ATGATGCCCTATTCGACCAAACACTGGCAGGCCTTCTTCAAACTCGCGGGCCGGCCGGATCTCGCCGAGGACGAGCGCTTTCTGACCATGCCGGGGCGGACGCAGAACATCAACGAGCTCTACCAGATTCTGTCTGAGGTCATGCCGACGCGAACCACGGCCGACTGGCTCGCGGTGCTGGAAGAGGCAGATGTGCCGGCCGCGCCGATGAACACGCCGGAAGACCTGTTCAGCGATCCGCATCTGACGGCCGTCGGCATGTTTCCGGAAAGCCAGCATCCGAGCGAGGGCAGGGTGCGGCACATCAAGGTGCCGGTAACCTTCCATAAGACCCCCGGCGGCCTGACCCGTCACGCTCCGCGCCTCGGCGAACATTCGGGCGAGGTGCTGGCGGAAGCGGGCCTGACCGAGGCGGAAATCAACATGTTGCTGGAAGCGGGCGCAACCAGCCAAGCCGGACCCGCCGAATAATGGAAACGCACCGGCTCGTATTACACTTGAAAAGGCATACCGACAGTCCCTTAAACTGACGCTATTTGCAGAGCATTTTGATTGTGCTTGGAGGATCGATGCTTTCTCCCGAGACCATGCCGGAAGCCCGCACCCAGCGCGCGGCCGGCGACTTCGATGCCATCATTATCGGCGCGGGAATCTCCGGCCTTTACATGCTCCACCGCCTGCGGGAACTCGGGATGCGCGCGCGCATATTTGAGGCTGGCAGCGATGTCGGAGGGACCTGGTACTGGAACCGGTATCCCGGCGCGCGGTTCGACTCCGAAAGCTGGTCCTACGGCTTTGCGTTTTCGGAGGAACTGCTGCAAGAATGGAACTGGCGGGAGCATTTCTCCGCCCAGCCGGACACACTTGCGTACGTCGAATACGCGGCGGACAAGTTCGATTTCAGGCGGGATATTGCTTTCAACAGCACGGTCACTGCCGCCTGTTGGGAGGATGATGCCCGACTGTGGACGATCACCCTCGAAAACGGGGAACGGTATAGCGCCAATCTGTTCATTCCGGCGCTGGGGCCATTGTCCGCGCATGTCATGCCGAATATCGAGGGCGTCGAGGCCTTCGGAGGGAGTGCCTACCATACCGCGCGCTGGCCGAAGGAGCCGGTGGACTTTACGGGCAAGCGCGTCGGTATCATCGGGACCGGCGCAACTGCCATCCAGATCATTCAAACTATCGCAAGCCAAGTCGGGCAGCTGACCGTCTTCCAGCGCAATCCCAATTGGGCGGCGCCACTGCATAACAGCGTTGTCACCGAGCAAGAGCAGAAGAAGATCAAGGCCAGCTATCCGGAGATCTTCGAGCGCTGCCGTAGTACCGCCACGTGCTTTATCCACAATGCCGATCCACGCAAGGCGTTGGAAGTCTCGCCGGCAGAGCGGGAGGCGTTCTGGGAGAAGCTGTACAACGAGCCGGGCTTCGGTATCTGGGTCGGGAATTTCTCGGACGTGTTGATCGACAAGGAAGCCAACCGGTTGCTGAGCGAGTTCATGGCGAAGAAAATCCGCCAACGGGTCAAGGATCCGGCCGTGGCGGAGAAGCTGATCCCGAAAAACCACGGCTTCGGTACACGGCGGGTGCCGCTCGAAAGCGGCTATTACGAAGCCTATAACCGCGACAACGTCTTGCTCGTCGATCTCAACGAGACGCCGATCGAACGCATCACGCCGAAAGGCATTAAGTGCTCGGACAAAGAACACGAATTCGACCTGCTGATCTACGCCACCGGCTTCGACGGCGTCACTGGCCCTTACGACCGGATAGACATCCGCACCTCAAACGGAGGGGTTCTGCGCGAAGACTGGCGGGAAGGACTGCCGCGCACGTTTCTGGGAGTGCAGGCCGAAGGCTATCCGAACATGCTCATGGTCCTCGGGCCGCACACCGCCCGCGGCAACATCCCGCGCAATAGCGAGCAGATCATCGACTTCATCACCGGTTTGGTGGGGCACATGCGGAAGAACGGCTTCACCCGCGTCGAGCCGCGGCCGGAAGCGGTGGACGAATGGGGCGTGCATGTGGAGGAAGCCGCAAAACCCTTGCTCGCCAGCCAAGTGAAGAGTTGGCAAACGGGCGTCAACCGCAACGTCGCCGGCCGCGACGTGCTGCGGGTCCTGGGCTACAACGGCAGTGCCGTCAAATACCGCAAGAAAACCGAGCGCGTGGCGCAAGGCGGCTACCAGGAATTCATCCTGGACTGATTCGAGGGGGAAGCGTCGCAACTCCTGCCTCCAGCACAGGGAATACGCAGAACAGCCCTACTCTTGGACGCGCTGCAGAACCAAGCCCCCCATGCCGCTCAGACTGTCGCCTTCCCGCGCGAAGACGACGGAGCCGTTCGGGCCTTCAACGAATACGTCGTCCTTCACTACCTCGTAGGTGCCGCCGAACCGCATTCCCATGCTTGCCAAAATAACGCGCTCCTCGTCGACGAATTCCAGCGAAAGCATGCCGTTCTCGTCGCGAAAGGTGTAACCGACCAAATCCGGATCGCCGCCTGCAGCCAACACCCGGGAGCGCCGTCTTTCTTCCGCAGCCGCCAGCGACGCGGCGATCCCTTCATGCCGGCTGCGCGCAGCTTCCAGGTATCCGGCCCGCAACGTCTCATCGACGAAACGCCAGCTTTCCACCCACTTGCCGACTTCAGCCGCGGTGTTCAAACCCTCCTTGTCGGGCTTGAGGCCCGCAAGGTAGGCGGTGAAATCGGCCTGCATCTCGCGCCCTAGCTTCGTGGCCATTGCCACGGTCTGTTCTTCGAAGCGCGCCAGGGCTTGCGGCGTGGCCGCCGCCTGCGTCTCAGACATCACCGTTTTCGCGAAATTATCGAGTTTGACCAACTCCTCGATACCTTGCGCGGCTTCCGCTCTTGCCAACTCTCCGGCCGCTTGGTCGAGAATTTCATCGGCAAGCGCCAGGCGGCGGTTGGCGGCGTGGTCCTGCAGGGTCTGCAACCGGACAGGATCAAGACCTTTTCCGCTTGCCGCCTGCACCTCGGCGGGGATGGCGGACAGGGAGCGCAATTCAGCGGGCAGCGCGTCA
>CAYYSC010000463.1:0-3039 GCA_964474065.1 uncultured Rhodospirillales bacterium
CCGCGATCTTTGGACAGCCGATGACTTCGAAGAGACGGCTATCGACGAACTACTCGATCTGCACCACAAGAACAAAAGGTTACCTGACCTGGGCGATATTGTTTTCGAATATGAAATCAACCGCATCCAAGATTTCAACACCGCCGATTTTTTGTATTTTAAGAATTACGTTCGGATCGCCAAGGCTGCTGAATGGAAACATGGCCGCAGCGGGCCGGTGCGGCTGAACGCCTACCGCCAGTGCTTCTACTACGGCAACGTCGACGATGGAGAGACTATCCAGACAAAAGTGTCATTCGATGGTGCCGAGACCCAAACCACCCATCACGACGCCACCGGCAAGCGGATTTTTCTCTCGCAATCCAGAATGGAGCCGGTCGAGCTAGCAATCCGTTAGACGTAGGACAATCTTGGCTCAGCCCTTGCTAGGCGCGTCATCCTGGCGATGTAGGTAGGCGTCCGGATCACGTGCCGCGAGTTGCTTGGGATCGGAACCTGGCCTCTCTGACGGGCGGGCGAATTGCAGGAACAAGACGTCCGCGCCTTCCGGGCCAGCGTCAAATGCAGGCGCTGTCTCCCCGGGCGCGACATAAACCAGCGAATGCCGGGGGAGAACTTTCTCGCCCTGCATGACCTCCCCTTCACAAACCAGATAATATTGGCCGCCAGCATCGGACCGTGGCCCTCCCGTTTTTGCGCCAGGCCCGAGTCGCAGGCCAACGGCGGCAACACCATCGGTCTGATTTTCTATCATTGGTTGGTGTTCCACCTGCCCTGCCGCCGGCCGCGGCGCTGCCATGGCGAAGTGGCCGGCCATGTTGCGCCCGGCTCGCCCCGGCATGTTATGGCGGTTGCCCGGCATTCCGAAGAAACCGCCGCTAGCAATGGGACGGAGCGTGAAGAAGGCAAAGCCCTCCTTCTTCCCAATAATTGGCCCGTACGGTGTGTAGGCATCGGCGTACTGGAACGTCACCGGGCCGGCCGCCTTCTTGCCCATCGTACAGTCTCCGGCTACGACAACCTGAAACTGATCTATATCGTGAAAGTGTGGCGGGATCTCGGCCCCTGGATAAAGGCGGTCGACAAGGAATGCCTGCGGGTTTTCGTCGATAATCCCTGGACTGCCGATATAATCAGTCCGCCACCCTGTACCCTCGGCCCGTACCACCTTTACCGGCGTGGTTTCCGTGCTTGCAACGGCTTGCATGAGTCTAGTCTCCTCCGACAACCGCGCCGTTGAGGAATGGGCGCGCCTCAAGCGGTTTTCCATGGACCATTGCCGACTACCCGCAACGGGCAATTGGCGAAAAGTGCACACATTTTGACGTCAATTGTCTCCAGAAGGAAATGCAAAAACGATGGAAGATTTGATCGGAACCTGGCGGTTGGTTCGCGCGACCTCGGTCGCAGCGGACGGAAGGCCTATGCCGGAACCTTATGGTGGCAAAGGGCAAGGCCGCCTGATGCTTGCCGCCGATGGCCGGATGATGGCGGTTCTATGCGACAGCCGCGTCGCTGCGCCGGACGGCAAGGCACGCGAATATACCTCCTACTGCGGCAACTATACGTTCGACGGAAAGCAATTGGTCACGCGGGTAGATGCGGCGTCCGACCCGGCACGTCTCGGGACCGATCAGGTTCGAGATGTGCGCTTCGATGCTGGGCTGATGGTGCTGTGCCCGCCGACCCGCTCGTACGGAGCGCAACCGGAAAGCCGGGAGCTTTTCTGGGAGAAGATTTCCGACGTCTGAACACCTCGGTCGACAGGGGCCTGCATATCTGCTGCCATGCACTAGCTAATGAGGAGACTGCCCATGCCTACCGCGTTTGAAGAAGTTTTGGCCATCCGCGGCCGGGGAACGCCCGACGCGGAAGAAATCGCGATTACCGGAGCAGACCCCGTCTTTTCAACCAAGTTCAAGATTGGAGAAACCTGTGCCGCTGTGCTCGGCGGTGTCGGGGCAGCGGTCAACGATGTTTGGGAACTCAAAACCGGACAACGGCAACGCGTCTCCATCGATGTGCGCCACGCGGCCGGGGCGCTGCGTAGCACGACCTATTTGCAACGTCCGGGGGCCGACGGCACGTTTCAGCCCGTGGTCAACGAGAACCACGAGAAAATGATCAAGATTACCCAACCCTGGCCGACCAAGGACGGGCGTTGGGTGCTGCCGCACTTCGGCCTGGCTAACCTGCAGGCCCGCATGCTGGAACTGCTGAATTGCGAGCCAACGCCCGCATCGGTTTCGGCAGCGGTGTCGAAATGGACCGCCATCGACTTGGAGGACGCAATCGACAAGGCTCGCGTTTGCGGCGGGATGGTGCGCACGAACCAGGAATGGCTCGCTTCCGAACACGGTCGAGTTCTGGCAGGGAAGCCGATCGTCGAAGTCATCAAGATTGGCGACAGCGAGCCAGAGCCGCTGCCACCCGGCGACCGCCCGTTGAGCGGTATCCGCGCCCTTGACCTGACGCGCATTCTCGCAGGTCCCATTTGCGCTCGGACGTTGGCGGAGCATGGTGCCGACGTGCTGATGGTAACGGCCGAGCGCCTGCCGCAGATCGCAGAGCACGTCATCGATACCAACCATGGCAAGCGCTCGTGTTTCCTCGACCTCAAGAAACCGGAACAGGCAGCGAGGCTGAAAGACTTGGTGAAAGACGCCGATGTCTTCAGTCAGGGTTACCGGCCACACATGATCGCAGACCTCGGCTTCGGGCCGGAAGAACTCGCGAGTATCCGCCCCGGCCTGATTTACACCTCAATCAGCTGCTATGGGGCCGACGGGCCGTTGAGCCACCGCGGCGGCTGGGAGCAGGTGGCGCAGACGATGACCGGCATCTGTCACGAGGGTTCTCCGGAGCGCCCGGCCTTACTGCCTGCCGCTGCCTGCGATTACACAACCGGCTATCTTGCGGCCTACGGCATCTTGCTGGCCTTGGCACGCCGGGCTAAGGAGGGCGGCAGCTACCACGTGCGCGTGTCGCTGTGCCAGTCCGGCATGTTCATCTACCGGCAAGGGTCGGTCGCATTCGACC
>CAYYSC010000464.1:0-3036 GCA_964474065.1 uncultured Rhodospirillales bacterium
GGCTATTACGGAAACATCACCGAAAAACAGTTCCGGCGCCTGTATCAGGAGGCAACGCTGCGCCGCGGCGATACCTCGGAAACGCTGATCGAGTTGCTGGAACGCCGCCTTGACGCTGTGGTGTACCGAATGAAATTCGTGCCGACGGTTTTTGCCGCCCGCCAGTTCGTCAGCCACGGCCATGTGCTGGTCAATGGCAAGCGGGTGAATATTCCGTCCTACCGTGTCCGCGATAATGACGTGATTGAAGTGCGTGAGCGCAGCCGCAACATGGCGCTGGTGCTGGAAGCCATCGAGTCAGGAGAGCGGGACGTTCCCGATTACATGGAAGTCGACCACAATGCGCTGAAGGGCGCGCTTACTCGCGCACCGAAGCTCGCAGACGTGCCCTATCCGGTGCAGATGCAACCGAACCTTGTGATCGAGTTCTATTCGCGCTAACCCGCGGATCGCCTGCTGTCGGAGCCTTTGAGATGACGGCTGCCCGCGGCGACTTGGCCGACATCCGGTCTCCAGACGAACAAGCCCGTATCAGTGATGCGGGCCGTTTGCGTGCCTATTCGGAAGACTGGGTAAGCATGCCTCGACGTTCGGAAAGCGGCGCGCTACTTGGTCCGGAGACCCGGCAACAGGTCATTGCGCTGCTCGCCAAGGGTATCGACGAGCCTGCGATCCAGGCTGCAGCCCAGCGCGCGCTTGCTGCCGAGGAGGGCCGGATCGCGGCACGCCATCGCAAGCAGGGATGGGTCGCTTTTCTCGGGTGCGTTGTCCTCGCGGGATTCTCGGCCGTGGTTTGGGAAGGCCGGGGGCAAGCCAACCATCTCGCGAGTGCGGCGATGCTGGGCGGCGTTGGTTTGATGCTGGCCAATGCCATTCGCGGGCGCGGCATCCGACGACGCAGCAGGCTCCTGCGGCGCCGGGAGGCGCGGAAGAAGGTCTGGCGCCAGGCTATCGCCGAACTGGCTGGGCGGCTTTCCGCTGATCGCTGACACCCGACGGTATGGCGTCTCTCGCGCGAAATCGTGGGGCCGGTGGTGTGCTTCTCCGGCTATCGGAAGCAATCAGGCGGTCTCCCCTGCGGGAGCGTCTGCCACAATTTTCTGGCAGCCAGGTGGTTGGCAACCGCACTAAAATACCCACATCAGGATGGCTGTTTTGCCCTGGCATGGGCATGTCAGGGTCAACCTAACCATAACACGACACTGCGGAGAGGTCAGTAATGGCTCGGAGCTGGACCCTTGAGGACATCCCGTGGGATCGGCTTGACAGATCTCAGGTCAACGACGATTTCGTAAAAATCGCCCGCGCGGCTGCGTTAGTGGAATACAACGCGTCCGACTATGCTGATTACCTTTGCAGCGTTTTCTCTGACGATCCGGAGTTCCAGGAAGCTGCACGTCACTGGGCAGAAGAAGAGGTTCAGCACGGCGTGGCATTGGGTGAATACGCCCGCATGCTGGACCCGAGTTTCGACTATAATGAGCGTTTGGCGGAATTCCGAAGCCGGGTTCCCATTCAGGTCAACGCGGAGGAGTCTATCCGGGGGTCCCGCGCCGGCGAACTCGTTGCGCGGTGCATGGTGGAAGTCGGCACCAGTTCGTTCTATACGGCCATGGCAGATGCGACGAACGAGCCGGTGCTGGAAGCAATCGCACGGCGGATCGCAACCGACGAATGGCAGCACTATGGCCTGTTTTACCGGAATCTGAAGCGGTACCTGGAGAGCGAACAGTTGCCCCGGCATCGCCGTCTGATGGTGGCGCTTCGGCGGATTGCCGAGACTGAAGACGACGAACTGGCGTGCGCCTATCACACTGCCAACACGCCGGATGAGCCGTACGACCGAAAAAAGGCGCTGAAAGCCTATTCCAGCCGGGCCTACCCTTTATACCACGCCAATCACGTGGAAAAGGCCATGGCGATGATCTTCAAGGCCACCGGTTACCAGCCGCGCGGTTTGGTCAGCCGGGGTTTGACGCGGGCCGTGACCGGCTTTATGCAATTTCGCGCCCAGCGGCGGGCTGATGCGCCCGCGGCCTGACTATACCGGCGAATGCCGCCCGCCTACCGCACGGCCGGCGGCACCCGCCCGCCGAAGTCCGTGGCGGCCTCGAACGCATAGGCGATGCGGAGCGCCATTGCCTCCTGCTCCGCCGGGCACACGACTTGGAACGAACTCGGCATACCGTTGCTTGAAAAACCGTTTGGGAGTGCGCAGGCGCATCCCTCGATCAGATTGACGAAGCGCGTGTAGACGGCTGGGGTCTCACTCTGATTGACGTCGGAGACGGGGATGGCGGTATCGGCAACCGTTGGCGTCAACAAGGCTTCGCACCCACTCAGCGCTTGAGCGAATTCCGCCTTGATTTCCTGCTGGCGGTGCAGGCAGGCGATATAGTCCGTCGCGGTAATGTTCTTGCCAACCCAGATCCGCGGCCGGACCGCGGGATCGATTGGCAGGCTCATGTCATCCACGTATTCTCCGACATGGTAGTAACCGTCGCTCCCAATGATTTTGCCCAATTCGGCCCCGAGATCGTTGAGCCGGAAGGGGAGGTCACGCTGTTCGACGGTGGCGCCCAATTCTTCGTACTTAGCCAGCGTCGCGTCATAGGCTGCCAGAAGCTCGGCCTTGCAGTCCTGCCGATCGACATCCGGCATCGCGGCGAGCCGCAGTCCGGCCACGCCCCGCTTTAGCGTTGGCATAGGATCTTCGTATTTGAGGCCAAGCGTCCGCCGTTCCCGCGGGTCGGGGCCGGCCAGCACCTTGTAGAGCAATGCTGCGTCCTCCACCGTGCGGGTCATCGGACCGGGCGTGTCCAGCGTGTGACTGAGGGGCATGACACCCACGGTGGGGATTCTGCCGATGGTGACCTTCAACCCGACATGGCCGCAGAAGGCGGCTGGCAAGCGCACGCTGCCGCCGGTGTCCGTGCCGATGGCACAGGGTGCCAAGCCGGCAGCCACACTGACGCCGGAACCCGCGCTAGAGCCGCCGGGAACGCGCGGCACATCCGGGTCCCACGGGTTCCATGA
>CAYYSC010000465.1:0-3035 GCA_964474065.1 uncultured Rhodospirillales bacterium
TGTTGGAACCAGCCCCGGCGATGACCGGCACGCGGCCGCCTGCCGCTTCGATGCAGAGTTCCACCACCTGTTTATGTTCGTCATGGGAAAGCGTCGGCGACTCGCCGGTGGTGCCGCACGGCACTAGGCCATGCGTGCCTTGCTCGATTTGCCATTCGACAAAACGCTGAAACGCGGTTTCATCGACCTTGCCGTCCTTGAACGGCGTTATCAGCGCGACGAGCGAGCCCTTGAACATGGGGCGTCTCCCTTAACGGTGTTAAAGCCGGTGCACCCTACTCCAGCTATTGGGCTGGCAGCAAGCGGCCGCACATGGTACGCGGTCGCTTCTTGATTTTCGGGAGGAACAGGCTCGGCCATGAGCGCCCTGCAAAATATCCAGGCCTGCGTGTTCGACGCTTACGGCACGCTGTTCGATTTCAGTTCGCCGATGCAGCGGCGGCGCGAAAAGATTGGGCCGGAAGCCGATCGGCTGAACGCTCTCTGGCGGCAAAAGCAGTTGGAGTACTCCTGGCTGCGGTCGCTGATGGGCGCCTACGTCGATTTCTGGCAGGTGACGGGCGAGGCGCTGGATTACGCCCTGAACGCTTGCGGGATTGACGACCCGGCCCTGCGGGCCGGACTGATGGAGCTCTACCTTTCCGTCGAGCCCTACCCGGAATGCCTGACGACACTGGAAACGCTGAAGGGTGGCTCCATGCGTACAGCGATTCTTTCCAACGGGTCTCCCACCATGCTGACGGCTGCGACTAACAATGCTGGCATGGTCCGGCTCTTGGATGCGGTGATTTCAGTGGATCAGGCGGGCATCTACAAACCCCATCCAAGCGCTTATCAACTCGCGGTGGACCGGCTGGAGGTAGAGCCGCAACAGGTGCTTTTTCTGTCCGCTAACGCCTGGGACGTCGCGGGAGCTGCCTATTTCGGGTTCCATGTTGCCTGGAGCAACCGTGCGGGCAACCTGTTGGAAATCCTGCCGGGCAAACCGGTGGCTGAAATCCACTCACTGGCGGAGGTCCCGACGCTCGTCGGCCTCTGACCTGGTCGATCTCTGGCAGAGAGGCAGCGGGGAAAAGAGGGAAAATCCTAAATGGAAGTTCGGCGGATCGGCTGCCAGGATGGCCTGTGTGTTGCAGCCCGCATATGGGGGGAGTTGGGGCGTCCGGGATCGACGCCCGTGCTCGGCCTGCCGGGTCTTTCCCGCAATGGCGCGGACTTCCGCGGCCTGGCAGAGCGCCTGACGCCGCGGCCTTTCGTGGCGCTGGACTTCGTTGGCCGGGGGCTCGCCGACTGGGCGGAGGATCCAGGGCGCTATGCGCCAATGGCGACGTTGGACGACATCCGCCACGTCACGGCCACGCTAGGCTTGCACAGAATCGTGGCGGCGGGCACTTCCTTCGGCGGGCTCCTCGCCATGGCGCTCGCGGTGAGCCAGCCGACACTCCTAACCGGGGCGATTATCAATGACGTCGGACCAGACGCGGCGGAAAGCGGGGCCGATGTCTGGCTCGACATTGTTGGCGATCCGCCCTGGCCGGAGGGTTGGGATCAAGCGGTTGCTTATCTGAAAGATCTTGTCCCCAACATGTCTTTTGAGGATGAAGCCGACTGGCGGGAATTTGCGGAGACAACATTTCAGGCGCGTTCCGACGGAAAGCCAGGGTTGGAGCCGCTATGGGATCCCCGCATCGTCGAGCCGCTCCGCAAGGCGGACGAGATGCCAGACCTGTGGGGGCTGTTTCGCGCGGCGGCGGTTCATCCGCTCGCCGTCGTGCGTGGTGCGGAGACGAACGTCCTGATGGCGGAGACGCTGGAGCGGATGCAGCGGACGGCCCCGCACATCGCCGCCGTAATCGTGCCCGGCGTAGGCCATGCCCCGACCCTGACCGAGCCGCCGGCGCTCGAAGCAATCAAGGCGCTCCTTTCTGAGATCGACCGTGCAGGGGTGAAATCAACCACGGTCCCGGCTGACACCGCTGGCGGGCAACGATTGTCGATGCGATGATGTCGATGCAGGGAGAGGCTTGAACAGGACCATTTGCAGGCGATGGCCGCTGAGTTTGGGCGGGCGATCGCCTATATTAGGGTTCCTTCTATCGCCACTCCGGCTTGCTTTGGGGGGGCGGCAGTCGGTTTACTATTGGCGGTCGCGCAACTCGGCCGGGCCGGCAGGGTCGCCGCACAATCGTGGCGGTCGAGGACTCAACATTCACCCGAAAGCCTTGAACGCGATCAGCGTGAACGTGTCCTTGATGCCAGGCAGGCGCTGCAGCCGCTCGGTCACGAAGTGGCCGATGTCCGCCTCGTTACCCAGGTAGCATTTCACCATCAGGTCGTATTGGCCGCTAATGGAATGGACCTCGCTTGCTTCGGCGACCGTTTCCACGACCTCTGCCGCCACATTGTAGGCCTCACCGAGTTCGCATTTGATTTGGACGAAGATGGTTTGCATGGCGGTCTGATACCCTCTGCCGGCGGCTGGCGTTCTGTCGCCGCGCGGTTTGCTAGCGATGCCGCCGATTGCTGCGAATGATATACTGCACCAGCCAAACTAGGGCGCTGACCAGGAGAAGCGCCATCACGGCCATCGTAAGGATACCGGCCGCCTTCTGGATTGACTCGCCTGTGACGGCATAGGCAGCAATGGCCAATATTAAGAGCAGCCCGATTATCGTGAGTGCTACCCAGCCGCGGAAAAACGTCCGTCGGTCCTTGCGCATTGTCTTGCCTTCTGGCGCGACGGTCTCGTTTTTCGGTTCTTGTTGGTCGTCCCGATCTGTCTTTTCCATCATTGTCGCTTTCGCGTTGCGCCTCGTCTCTCCGCACTTACTCTTTTGTTTTGTCACCCAAGGACATCCCTTTGATTTGACGCCCGGCGCAGGCTAAAGTTCCGTCAGGTTATCCAGAGCTTCCAAATTCTCCACTCTGCGCGATGCCAGTGATCGGGCCGCCAATCTCAGCGTAGAAAATGGTAATCGGCAGTGAAGCGACCCTTAGATTGATGCCGGTTTGATTGATCCCGGTGCGCGTGGCGG
>CAYYSC010000466.1:0-3033 GCA_964474065.1 uncultured Rhodospirillales bacterium
TCCCGGCAACATCTCTGCCGCGGATGGGAATTGGCCGAAGGTGTTGGAGTGAGGAAGATTAATTGGAGACAAAAACGGTGGTTTTTGTCGCCTTGCTGCTAGGGACGGGTTTCCGCGCAATTTCGTGGTCAAAACGCCGGAGGTTTTGATATGGCGTTCTGACCCGTTTCTGACTCCGGTTCCGCCACCAACCCCAGTCCCGCCTACCCCTCCAACAACACCGCCGCCTCCATCGCGGCGTAGGTGAGGATCGCGTCCGCGCCGGCTCGTTTGAAGCTCAAGAGCGCCTCCATCATCACGCGATCGTAGTCGAGCCAGCCCTGGATCGCCGCGGCCTTCAGCATCGCGTATTCGCCGGAGACGTTGTAGGCGACGGTGGGGGCGCCGAACGTGTCCTTCACCCGGCGGATGATGTCCAGATAGGGCAGGCCCGGCTTCACCATGACCATGTCCGCGCCCTCCGCCAGGTCCAGGGCGACCTCCCGCAGGGCCTCGTCGGAGTTGGCCGGGTCCATCTGATAGGTCTTCTTGTCCGCCGTGCCCAGGTTCGCGGCCGAGCCGACCGCGTCCCGGAAGGGCGCGAAATAGCCGCTTGCGAACTTGGCGGCGTAGGAGAGGATCTGCACCCGGTCGAACCCCTCCTCATCCAGCGCGCGCCGGATCGAGCTGACACGGCCGTCCATCATGTCGGACGGAGCGATCACGTCGCAGCCGGCCTTGGCCTGGATTACCGACTGGCGGCAGAGAATCTCCACCGTCTGGTCGTTGAGCACATAGCCGTCGTGAATCACGCCGTCATGGCCATGGCTGGTAAAAGGGTCTAGCGCGGCGTCGCAGATCACGCCGATGTCCGGCACGGCGTCCTTGATCCGCCGCACGGCATCGCAGAGGGCGTTCTCCGGATTGATCGCCTCCGCGCCGTCCGGCGTTTTCAGGTGCGGCTCGACCAGCGGGAAGATGGCGACGGCGGGAATGCCGTGCTCGTGCGCCAGGCGCACCGGCTCCACGATCCGGTCCGGCGAATAGCGGAACTGGCCGGGCATGCTGTCGACCGGCTCGGCCAAGTCGTTCCCAGTACGCACGAAGATCGGCCAAATCAGGTCGTCGACGGAAAGCCGGTTTTCGGCCACCAGCCGACGGCGCCAGCCGTCACGGCGGTTGCGGCGCATGCGGGTGTTGGGATAACCAGCGGTCGGAAACTGAAGTGCCATCGGGGCGGCCCTATCGGAATGGTGCTGCTGTCATGTTGCTGTCATGCCGGCGCATGGCAATAGACCCATCGGCGCAGGCGCATACCATGCTTATATGCGAAGCTTATATTCGAAGGCGGAGATGGAAAGGAGCCCCTCTATCATGCCGTTCGACCTGAACGAGGACCAGCTGGCCTTTCAGGACACCGCCCGCAGCTTTGCGGAAGCGCAACTTGCGCCCAACGCGGCCCGTTGGGATGCAGAGCGCGTCTTCCCGGTCGAAGAGTTGCGGGCAGCGGCGGCGCTGGGCTTCGGCGGGATCTATGTGCGCGACGACGCCGGCGGCTCCGGCCTGACCCGGCATGATGCTGCCGTTATCTTCGAGGAATTGGCGGCAGGCTGCACGTCCACGGCGGCGTATATCTCCATCCACAACATGGTCGCCTGGATGATCGACCGCTTCGGCTCCGAAGAACAGCGCGAGCGTTTCCTGCCCCAGCTCTGCACCATGGAAAGGCTGGCAAGTTATTGCCTGACGGAACCGGGCTCCGGCTCGGATGCTGCGGCGCTGAAGGCCAGGGCCGTGCGCGATGGCAACGACTATGTGTTGAACGGCACCAAGGCATTCATTTCGGGCGCGGGAGCGACGGACCTCTACCTCTGCATGGTCCGCACCGGCGACGACAGCCCGCGCGGCATTTCCTGCCTGGCGGTGGAGGCGGGCACGCCCGGCCTCTCCTTCGGCGGGCAGGAGCGCAAGATGGGCTGGAACTCCCAGCCGACCGCCATGGTGCAGTTCGAGGACTGCCGTGTGCCTGCGGAGAACCTGATTGGCCAGGAAGGCGAGGGCTTCCGGATCGCCATGGCGGGCCTTGACGGCGGGCGCATCAATATCGGCGCCTGTTCCCTCGGCGCGGCGCGGGCGGCGCTGGACGCGGCAAGGAGCTATATGGGCGAGCGCAAGGCCTTCGGCCAACAACTCGCGGACTTCCAGGCGCTGCAGTTCAAGCTGGCCGACATGGCGACCGATCTGGAGGCGGCGCGGCTGATGGTGCACCGCGCCGCCCAGGCGCTCGACGAGAACCATCCGGAAAAGACCCTCTACTGCGCCATGGCCAAGCGCTTTGCCACCGACGCCGGTTTCCAGATCTGCAACGAGGCGCTGCAGATCCACGGCGGTTACGGCTACCTGCAGGACTTCCCGCTGGAGCGCTATGTCCGCGACACGCGCGTGCATCAGATCCTGGAGGGGACGAACGAAATCATGCGCGTGATCATTGCCCGCCGCCTGCTACAGGATCTCAGCCAATGACCAACGATGTCTATTTCGAGCAGACCGGTTCACTCGGCGTCATCACGCTGAACCGGCCCAAGGCGCTGAACGCGCTGACGCTGGACATGATTGACGAGATCGACCGGCAACTCGTCGCCTGGGCGAACGATCCTACTGTCGGCGCCGTCTTGATCCGGCCCGAGGCCGGCGGGCGGGCTTTTGCCGCGGGCGGCGATATCGAGCGCGTGTACCGGGAGCGGGGCACGGAGTATACTGCCGCCTTCTTCTGGAACGAGTACATTACCAACTGGCGCATTCATCATTACCCGAAGCCATACGTTGCCTTCATGGACGGCATTACGATGGGCGGGGGTGTTGGCGTTTCGGTGCTGGGCAGCGTCCGGGTGGCAACCGAGAACACGATGCTGGCCATGCCGGAAACGGGAATCGGCTTTTTTCCGGACGTTGGCGGCGGCTGGTTTCTGCCGCGGCTGCCGGGGCGCGTCGGCGTCTATATGGCGATGACGGGCGACCGGCTTGCCGGCGCCGACTGCGTCGCGGTCGGTCTTG
>CAYYSC010000467.1:0-3020 GCA_964474065.1 uncultured Rhodospirillales bacterium
CGTCATCGGCCCGGCCTGGTCCAGCGAGGAGGCGAAGGCGACGATGCCCCAGCGCGAGCAGCGGCCGTAGGTGGGCTTCATCCCGACGATGCCGCAGAAGCTCGCGGGCTGACGGATGGAACCGCCGGTGTCCGTGCCCGTCGCCGCAATCGCCACGCGCGCCGCCACCGCAGCGGCCGATCCGCCGGAGGAGCCGCCCGGCACGCGCCGGCGGTTGTCACCGCCGCTTGCGACCCAGGGATTGGTCACCGGCCCGAAATAAGACGTGATGTTGGCCGAGCCCATGGCGAACTCGTCCAGATTGGCCTTGCCCAGCATGACCGAACCGCCCGCCTTCAACCTGCCGGAGACGGTGCTTTCGTAGGGCGGAGTGAAGGGCTCCAGAATGTGCGACCCCGCAGTGGTCCGCACATCCGCCGTGCAGAACAGGTCCTTCATCGCGATCGGGATGCCGTCCATCGGTCCTGCCGCCTGCCCTGCCTGGCGCCGCTTGTCCGCCTCGTCCGCGTCGGCGAGGGCCCGCTCGGGCGTTTCGGTGATGAAGGCGTTCAGGGTGCGGTGCTGCTCCATCGCCTTGATGTGCGCTTCAGCCAGCTCGCGGGCAGAAAACTCGCCTGCATCCAGCGCTTCACGCGCCTGGGCAATCGTCAGGTCGGTCAGCGCCGTCATTATTCCACCACTTTCGGCACGGCAAAGAAATGATCGTGACCTTCGGGCGCGTTGGACGTGACGGCGTCTGCGTAGCCGCCATCCGTCACCACGTCCGGCCGCATCGGCAGGGAGAAGTCACCCACACCGGTCATCGGCTCGACACCTTCCGTGTTCACTTCGTCCAGTTGCTCGACAAAGTCGATAATCGCCGTGAGGTCGCTCGCCCAGGCTTGCAGTTCGTCGTCGCTCACCTTAATCCGGGCCAGGTTGGCGATGCGCGCCACCGTTGCCTGATCCAGCGCCATTTGCGCGTTCCTTGAAATATCGTTCTATGCATTCAGGAGGGCTCCGCCCATCTCTAGCCCGCACTCTCGGATTTGCAAGCCCAGCGACCTGGCCGGGCTACCGCGTCACACGCGGATCGCCGGCCTGGATGTCGGCGCCCGAAAAATCGGTGTCGCCCTTTCGGACCCCGGCCGGCGCATCGCGACCGCTGCCGGCGTCGTGCGGCGCGGTCAGCGCTTCTACGAAACGGCAGAACGGCTGGCGGAATTCTGGAAGGGCGAGGCCGTCAGCGGGATCGTCGTCGGCCTGCCGCTGAATCAGGATGGCAGCCAAGGTCCTCGTGCGCAGGCGGCCCGTCAGTTCGCCCATAATCTCGCCCGGCATTTCGACCTGCCTGTCGCGCTCTGGGACGAGCGCTTCTCCTCGGTCGCGGCGGAGCGGCTACTGCTGGATGAGGCGGATCTCTCCCGCTCCCGCCGCCAGGAACTGGTGGACCAGACCGCGGCCGCCTTCATCCTGCAAGGCTGCCTGGATTATCTCATCAGCTTAACCACTGCGGCGGAAAACGCCGACCAGGACGGTCAACGCGAAGAGGACACCGGAGGCGGGAACACCGGAAACTAGGCCGTGTTGACCGTCGGGTTCGCCATTCTGCCAGTCGTGGCGGCCATTGCGCTTGGCTATATCCTGAAAGAGCGGGGCGTGCCGCAGGCAGTCTGGGCGGCGGCCGAAAAAAGCGTGTTTTTCCTGTTCCTGCCGGCTCTCGCCATGCACCACATCGCCGTTCGGGATGTGCGCCTCGACGAAGTGCTGGCCATGCTGACACCCGCGCTGGCGATCATTCTCGGCATGGGCGTGCTGGGTTATTGGAGCGCACGCAAGCTGACGCTCAGCCCGCCGCCAACCGCCGCGAGCGTTCACCAGGCCAGCATCCGTCTGAACGGCGTGTTGATGATCGCGCTGATGCCGACCCTGCTTGGCCCGGAAGTCTGGCCCTATGTCGCCGTCATGACCTCCCTATGGCCGACCGTCTCCAACACCACGTCGATTCTGGTGTTCGTGCGTACGGCCGGATTGCACAACTCGCCGAGACAGACGGTCTTTGCGGTATTGAAAAACCCGATGGTGATCGCGGTTTTCGCCGGAGTGGCGCTGAACGTTGGCGGCATGGGACCCTACGTGGAGGCGTTCGGCCTGCTGGAACTGTTGGGGCGGGCAGCGATGCCTGTCGGCCTGCTGGCAGTGGGCGCGGCGCTGGAGTTCTCCCGGCTCCGCGAATCCGGACCGCCGACCCTGCTTGCCACCGTGCTCAAGCTTGCCGTGATGCCGGCGGCAATGTGGGGGCTTTGCGTCGCGTTCACGCTGCCGCCCTTGATCACCCAGCTCATGGTGATCTCGGCTGCGCTCCCCACCTCTCCATCCGGCTACGTGCTGGCGAGCCAGATGGGCGGCGACGGCCGCACCATGGCGAGCGCCATTATGCTGCAGCACCTGATCGGGCTGGCCAGCGTCGCGTTTGTCGCAAGCCTCATATTAACGCCATAGGCAGGCTTGCGACTCGTCTCACGCCCGCGTAAGCCTCGTCCCATGGTCAATATCGTCTTCCCGCATCAGCATATCCTTGGCATCGAAGGGATGGGTCCGGATGCCATCACGACGATTCTCGATCTCTCCGAGAGCTATGTCGAGCTGAACCGCCAGCCGGACAAGAAACGGTCCGATCTGCGCGGGCGGACGATCATCAACGTGTTTTTCGAAAGCTCGACGCGCACCCGCACCTCATTCGAGCTGGCGGGCAAGCGGCTTGGGGCGGACGTCATCAACATCGCCGTGGCCGCGAGCGCCATCAACAAGGGCGAGACCCTGCTCGATACTGCGATGACGCTGAACGCCATGCATCCGGATATCCTGGTAGTTCGTCACCCCTATTCCGGCGCCGTTCAGCTCATCAGCGAAAAGGTCGATTGCGCCGTGATCAACGCCGGCGACGGCTGGCACGAGCACCCGACCCAGGCACTGCTGGACGCGCTGACCATCCGCCGCCGCCTGGGGCGCCTGGCCGGGCTAAATGTCGCGATCTGCGG
>CAYYSC010000468.1:0-3016 GCA_964474065.1 uncultured Rhodospirillales bacterium
GGCTGCGCTGGGTCCTCCCTTCGACCGGGCGGAAATCGCGAGGGTCACCGGTAGTGCGTCGTGAACGTGCACCGACGCGGATCCGGGCGGCAGGCGGGACGTTCTTCCGGCCCTTTGATGTCCGGGTAGCGGTCGACGGCGTAGAATTCGGGCGCGCCGATCATCGGGTCGATCGGGACGAGGTGCCGGAACGCTTGCGGCCCGCCCAGCGCACACCGGACGATGGCCGAACCGCCCATGGAATGGCCCGCGCCAATCACCTGCGCCGGCCCGAGCCCCTCGATCAGCTCCACAACGCAGCCGCCATAGGCCGCCCAGCATTCGAATGGACCTCTTCTCGACAAGCGGCCATGTCCCCGCATCTCTACCGCAATCACCCGATGGGTATCCGGCAGCGCGCGCACGACCTCGTCCCGCACGCGCCCGTGAAAGCCGGTGGCATGCAGCAGCAGAAAACATGGCGCATGTCTCACGGCCCCTCACTCGAAACAGGCAAGAGCGGCGCCGCTTGCGCGGAAGCGGCGTTCGGCTGGTTCCCGCCTCATCGGCAGGCTCTCTCCAAAAGCGTCGGCGGCCGCAGCAGGGGGGGACCAGCCGCTGGTCGGATCAACGCCGGCTACCGCTATGGTTCGGAGTTTCTTGCCCAGAACGCGGGGCGCGGATTAGCCTATGCCCAATGAGTAATGGTTCCCGAGGAAACCCGCATGCCCGCACACGACCTGACGTTCGGCTGGTTCCTGCCGACCAGCGGCGACAGCACCAATCTGGGCGACCCCAAAGCCCGGATCCCGCAAAGCCCGGAACTGTTCGACGAGATCGTCGACGCCGTGGACAATGGCGGCTTCAACTACATGCTGCTGCCGGTCAATGCTTTCTGCTGGGAGGCGACCGTGGTCTCCTCCTACTACGTCGCGCGCACGAAGAACGTCGCCCCGTTGATCGCGCTGCGGTCGGCCTACATGAATCCCACCCTCGCGGCGAAGATGTTCGCGACGCTCGACCAAATGAGCCGCGGACGGCTCTGCATCAACCTGATCGCCGGGATCAACGACGACGACACGCGCGGCGACGGAATCCTGGACTCCAAGGAAGTCCGTTATGAGAAGATGGACGAGGAGGTCGAGATCATGAAGCAGCTTTGGGCTGCTTCCGAGCCGATCGACTACCGCGGCAAGCACTACCAAGTGAACACGGTGATGCAGCCCACCACCTACCAGAAGCCGCATCCGCCGTTCTTCCTCGGCGGCGGCTCGGATCAGGCGCTGGAGATTTCGGCCAAGCACTCCACCGTGCACCTCTTCTGGGGCGACCGGCCAACCAGCATCGCAGAGAAAATCAAGGATATCCGCGCCCGAGCGGAGAAATACGGCAGGGCCGATCACATCCAGTTCGGTATGCGCCTCCAGATCGTCTGCGAGGACACGGAAGAGGAGGCGTGGGCGCAAGCCTACAGTCTGATTGAAGGCGGCGGGCGGTTTCAACTGGCCAACATGCGTGCTGGCCGCGACTCGGCGGAGGGAATCAAGCGCACGTCGGAGGCCAACCGGCAGGTTTGGAAGCTGCTGGAGGAAAGCGGGAATGACATGAAAATTCACCCGCATCTCTGGACCGGCATCTCCACGGTGCGCAGTGGCGCCGGGATCGCGGTCGTCGGCAACCCGGAGCAGGTGGCCGGTACGCTCCAGGAGTTCGTGGACGCCGGCTGTTCCAGCTTCTGCCTCTCCGGCTACACGCACGCGCGGATGGCCCGGATTTTCAGCGAGAAGGTCATGCCCTATTTCAAAGACCGTATTTCCGACTCCATTCCGCAAGGGGCCTGAGGGAGCAACGCCGATGAAGTTCGCCCTCCATTTCGGAAATCTTGCCTTTCCGGATGGCCCCGGCGCGAGGCGGCTGGCGCAGACGGCGGAGGCTGCGGGATTCGAGTCCATCCTGGCGATTGAGCACGTGGTGATCCCATCGGAGTATGACTCGCGGTATCCTTACAACGCCTCCGGGAAACTGATGGGAACGCCGCAGATTGCCATGCCCGACCCGCTCGCCTGGATGACCTACGCAGCTGCCGTCACCGACAAAATCAAGTTCATGACCGGCGTCCTTATCCTGCCGCAGCGGAACGCGCTCGTGCTGGCGAAGCAGGTGGCGACCATGGACTACATGAGCGGCGGGCGGATCATGCTGGGCGTGGGCGTGGGCTGGCTGGAGGAGGAATTCGAAGCGCTCGGCATCCCCTTCAAGACGCGCGGCAAGTATACCGACGAAGCAATCCAGGCGATGCGCGCACTCTGGAGCGGCGACGATGTCAGCTTCAATGGCGAGTTGATCAAATTCGACCGGGTGAACTGCAATCCCAAACCCGCGAACGGCAGCGTTCCCTTCATTATCGGCGGCCATTCAAAATTTGCAGCGCGGCGGGCCGGCCGGTACGGGGACGGTTTCTTCCCGGCGACCGGCATGCAGAGCGACTTTCGGCCCGTGCTGGAGATGGTCTGGGAGGAGGCTTCAAAAGCTGGCCGCGACCCGAACGCCATCGAGATCAGCACCAGCTGCCCGGATGCCCTCCCCGGCTCCGGCAAGGACCCGCTGGAGGCGGTCGCCGAGCGGCGGGCGCTGGGCGTGCACCGGGTGGTGCTGCCGCTCGACCCCTTTCTACCGGATATCGAAAAAACATTGGCCAAGTTCGGCGAGGAAGTGATCGCCAACTCCCAGTAAGCTCTATCGCGACAATTAAAAAAGGGAACCGCGCCTCATGACGGACATCATTCTTGGGCAGGGCGACTTCACCTACCGGGTGGACAACCAATGGGCCAAGCTTCCCGACGGCTGGGCGTTTGACGACGTCGCTGCAGTCGCGGTGGATGACAAGGATCAGGTCTACGTCTTCAACCGGGGCGAACATCCGATGATCGTGTTCGACCGGGACGGCAACTTCCTGCGCTCCTGGGGCGAGGGCGTCTTTACCCGGGCGCACGGCATCCATATCGGCCGGGATGGCGCACTCTGGTGCACGGACGAC
>CAYYSC010000469.1:0-3014 GCA_964474065.1 uncultured Rhodospirillales bacterium
GGCCATCTCTGCGGCAGCGCGCAGGCGGGCGAAATCGCCTTCGCCGAAGTCGCTGTTCACTTCGATCACGCCCTTGCCGGCCCGCTTCATCGCGAGCGCCAAGCCTGCCAGCTCCGGCTCGGCCGCGGAAAGGCTGGGCGTGTACCGTCCGTCTTTCGCCCGGTGCTTGACCGTGCGCGAGGTGGTGAAGCCGAGTGCGCCGGCGTGCAACGATTCTTCAAGGAGCCGCGCCATTTCGGCGATTTCCGCCTCGGTCGGCTCGGCAGCATGGTCCGCCCCCCGTTCGCCCATCACGTAGAAGCGAAGCGCGGCATGAGGCACCTGGGCGCCCACATCCATCACTCGCGGCATGGAGGCTAGCGTGTCCAGGTATTGCGGGAAGCTCTCCCAGCGGAAATCCAACCCTTCGGAGAGCACGCTTTCCGGGATGTCCTCCACGCCTTCCATCAGGTTGATCAGGTATTTCTCGCTACCCGGACGCACCGGCGCGAAACCAACCCCGCAATTGCCGAAGATGGCGGTCGTTACCCCATGAAACGACGAAGGTGTCATGTACGGGTCCCAAGTTGCCTGACCATCGTAGTGCGTGTGAATATCCACCCAGCCGGGTGTGAGGATCAGTCCTTCGGCGTCTATCTCATGCCTGCCCGGTCCTGCGCCGCGCTCAACCGACACGATGGTTTCCCCGCCCACCGCGACATCGGCCAAACGCGAAGGGGAGCCAGTGCCGTCAATCAGGGTTGCATTGCGGATGACCAAGTCGTGCATGACGGTTCCTCTGATCTAGCGCTCCCCCGCCAGAACTGTAGCGGGCGAGCAGGGGAGGCGGAAGTGCGGATGTTTCTGCCGTCATCCCGTCTCCGCCGGACCAGCTATTTTCCATCCGCAAGGCCCGTGAAGGACTAAAAAGGTCAAAAGAAGCCGAATGGCAGCGAGTAGGTCAGGAGCAGCGATTCTGAGCCGGGGTTGTCGCCGTGGATGCCAGCGTTCGAGATGTGCCCTATTTTCAGGCCGATACGGCCGAACTCGAGCTGATAGGCCAAGTCGAGCCCTACGTGGAATTGGAAGACGCCGCCCAGCTCCGGCCCGTCACCCCGCGCGTAACCACCGAGGCCGGCAAACGGCGTCAATACCCAGTTCCGGTACTGGGCATCGGCGTAGACGCCGCCGTAGCCATATACCCCGCCGTCGGAGTTCGCGAGGATGCCGATCCTTGGACCGATGCCAAAGAGTTTTTGTCCCAGGCGAAGCTCGACACGGCCTTCGGCGCTGACATCCTTCTCCTCTTCCTCTTCCCCGGGGAAGATATTGAAGGCGCCGACGCCAAGCTGCACCCTGTTGACGTCGTCGCCCAGAATGTCGACGTCTCCGATAGAGAGAACCTTCTCTGTCTGAGCCATTGCAGGGGCAGCAGTCGCCATCATCGTGAAGAGCGTGGCCAAGGTCGCGCCGGTGCAACGTAATGCCCATCTGGGTTTCTCCGTGCCTAGTACTGGAGAAGATGTTCTGGGGCTACCATACCCGGAGGCATTAAAAGAAAGGAGGTGGCCAAGTCCTTTCAGCCACCTCTTACGGCTACCAAGCCTGTTCTGTGCTGCCACCATTTTCATCTCCTCTCGCTAGTATTCCAACGTAGCGAATTGCCACTTCGGTTGTTACCGGGCGACCGTTGAAAATGATGTGATGGAAGTAAACCTACTGTGACGGCACTCGGGATTTGCCCGCGCGCATTTCGCTGAAAGGGGGAAGGCACGGTTTCCAGCCTTCCCCAGGCTGGCGGACCGGAAAGGCCATGTCGATCGGGTCGTAGCCATAGGTGTGCCAGCGGATATTCCCCCCGCTGATCTCGATCGTGGCCCAGGCTTCGGCCGGTTCGCCTCCGGTGGCATAGCTCTCGGTCAGCGACTGGATGGTGATGTGGGGAATGGCGTTCACCCGGTGCAGGGAGTTCCAGTGGACATGCCCTGCCGCGCACAGGATCACCCGGTCGCTGGCCTCGACAATCCGGCGGATCTCGGGCGAATTAGGGTAGGCCGCGTATTGCGGGTTGTTATGGAACCAGTAGTTCCCGGTCATCGAGGCGCCGCTAAACGGCACGTGGCTGAAGACGATGGTGGGCAGGTCCGTCATCGCCAGGTCCTCGGCAAGCCAGGCCAAATCTTGGTCCGTGGCGCAAAAGGGCTCCGGCCGCGGAATCTTGGTGGAGGCATTCCAAAAAACCAAGTGATAGCCATTTACGTTGCAACTGGAATGCCGGCCGCTGCCGATGGCTTTGGCATTGTCTTCCGGCATTAGGAAGTCGCTGTCGTGATTGCCGTCGAGATGAGCGTGCGGCGTGTTGAGACCGCGGAACTTGGCTGCGACCTGGGCCAGATGCTTGCGGTCGGTCTCCCGGTCCTTGTCCGAGATGCGGTCGCCCATTTCGACGATCATGTCGGGGCCGTAGTCCGCGCAGAAATCGAGGAAAGCGTCCAGGAGTTGAAGCGCCCGGTCACCCCGCTTGGTAAAAGAATTCGGCCCGTGGTGAATATCGGTAACGATGGCAAGACGCAGATCGGCGACCATGCTGGATTCCCCATCTGTCGGGTTTGACGAAGGGAGTGACTAGGGCGCTTTGGTTACAAAGAAAAGACGGCCAAGCGCGCTAAAGCGCCTCTTTCGGTAGCATGGCGTGCACGCCCTTGTGCTGGTTGACGATCTGGCTGATCCGTAGATCGCAGGTGATCGAACAGAGGGCGTAGGCCTGTTCGCGGCTCAGGTTCCGCCGGTCGCAGATCAGATCGATCATCGCCCGCAGGGCCTGCTTTGCCGCCTGGTCCAGATCCGGGTCGATGCCAAAGGTCATGAAATGCGTCGGTGTCTCTGCCATCGGCATGCTTAACTGCATGTCCTTGCGCACCGTCAATCGGAAGGTGCCGGTCAGGGACGTTTCGATCGCCGTTACATTGACCTCCCCGTCGCCCTGCAGGGCGTGTCCGTCCCCGGTGCTGAACAGTCCACCCTTCTGGAATACG
>CAYYSC010000470.1:0-2995 GCA_964474065.1 uncultured Rhodospirillales bacterium
CGAACGTGGGCGACGAGGGCGGCTTCGCGCCCGGCCTTTCCGGCACCCGCGAGGCACTGGACTTCATCATGCAGGCGGTTGAAGCCGCGGGATACAAAGCCGGCACCGACGTGGTGCTGGCCCTGGATGCAGCGGCCACCGAGTTTTTCAAGGATGGCACCTACGATCTGGCCGGCGAGGGTAAAAAGCTGGATGCCGCCGGGATGGCCGACTACCTGGCGGAGCTGGTCGATGCCTACCCCATCGTCTCCATCGAGGACGGCATGTCGGAGGACGACTGGGAAGGCTGGAAGGCGCTGACCGATCGCATTGGCAACCGTTGCCAGCTGGTCGGCGACGATCTGTTCGTTACCAACCCCCTGCGCCTGAAAGATGGCATCCAGAAAGGCGCCGCCAACTCGATCCTGGTCAAGGTCAACCAGATCGGTACCCTGACCGAAACGCTGGAAGCCGTGCAGATGGCGCATCGCGCCGGCTTCACCGCCGTGATGTCGCACCGTTCGGGCGAAACGGAGGACACCACCATTGCGGATCTGGCGGTCGCGACCAATTGCGGCCAGATCAAGACCGGCTCGCTCGCGCGCTCCGACCGGTTGGCGAAATACAACCAGCTTTTGCGAATCGAAGAACAGCTGGACACCGCGGCTCGCTACGAGGGCGCCGGTTTTCTGCGGAAACCGCTGGACTGAGCCGGATGGCTTGACCGAGCGCGCCTGAGCGTGCCATGGGAAGATCATGGACTGGCTCTATTATCTTGCCTTCCCACTAAGGGCCGCTCGCCGCGCGGTCTTGCCGCTTGGGCTGCTCCTTATTGCCGCTTATTTCGCGCTTAACGCGGTCTATTCCGAGCGCGGCTACCTCAACATGGTGGAAAAGGCAGATGCCGTGCATCAGGCCCGGTTTGAGCTGGACCTGCTGGAGCAAGAGCGGCACCGGCTGGAGCAGCGGGTCAACCTTCTCAAGGGAGAGGCGATCGGCCGGGATCTGCTTGAGGAGGAAGCCCGCCGCATTCTCAACGTCGCTCACCGGGACGAGGTGGTGGTGCAGATGCCCCCGACTGCGCACCGGCTTTACAGAAGCGGAAATCCTCCTGACGCATTGCCGTCGACTGCACCCAAATAGAGTAAAGCTTCATTGATTTGCTGGACAGAGGTGGCTTGCTATGCTGCAAGCACGCTGAGCAGTCCGTGGTAGGGAGTACCGTGATGCCCGATAGCGCCAAAGCACTGGACACCGGCTCGAATGAGCTTCCGTCTGCGGAGGTCGTTTCCGGTTTTTACCGGGACATGCTGATGATCCGCCGCTTCGAGGAGCGGGCCGGCCAGATGTATGGCATGGGCCTGATTGGTGGCTTCTGCCATCTTTACATTGGCCAGGAAGCTGTCGTCGTCGGCATGCAGGCGGCCGCGAAGGAGGGCGATACGGTCATCACCGGCTACCGGGACCATGGCCATATGCTGGCGACAGGGATGGACCCGAAGGGCGTGATGGCGGAGCTGACCGGCCGGGAGGGCGGTTACTCCAAGGGCAAGGGCGGCTCCATGCATATGTTCAGCAAGGAGAAGGGCTTTTACGGCGGCCACGGGATCGTTGGCGCTCAGGTCTCGCTCGGTGTCGGCTTGGCGTTCGCACATAAGTACCGGGAAGACGGCGGGGTCGCTTTCACCTATTTCGGGGATGGTGCAGCCAACCAGGGCCAAGTCTACGAGTCCTTCAACCTCGCCGCTCTGTGGCAGCTGCCGGTCGTTTTCCTGATCGAGAACAACAAGTACGGCATGGGAACCTCCGTGACGCGGGCCGCGGCCGGCGAGGGCTTGTATCGCCGCGGGGAGGGCTTTGGGATTCCGGGCAAGCGCGTGGACGGAATGGACGTAGTCGCCATCATGCGCGAAGGGGAAGAGGCCGCCGCGCATGCGCGCGAGAAGGGGCCGATTATTCTGGAGATGGAGACCTATCGCTATCGTGGTCACTCCATGTCTGATCCGGCGAAATACCGTTCGCGCAACGAAGTTTCCAAGATGCGGGAGGAACGTGACCCGATCGAAAGTCTCCGGGCCCGTATTCTGGCGGCAAGCCTGATAGACGAAGACGAATTGAAAAAAATCGATCGGGATGTGCGTGCGATCGTGGCGGAAGCCGCGGAATTTGCGCAACAGTCGCCGGAGCCGGATACCTCCGAGCTCTATACCGACGTACTGCTCGAAGCGTAAGCGCGCCGGGAAGGGAGACGCTGAGGCCATGGCCGTGGAAATCTTGATGCCGGCGCTGTCGCCGACCATGACAGAGGGAAAGCTGGCCAAATGGCTGGTGAAAGAAGGGGACGATGTCCACGCCGGCGATGTGATCGCCGAGATCGAAACCGACAAAGCGACCATGGAATTCGAAGCGGTCGACGAGGGCAAGGTTGGCAAGATCCTCGTGGAGGAAGGCGCGGAAGGAATTGCCGTGAACGCGCCGATTGCGGTGCTGTTGGAGGAGGATGAGGACGCCTCCGCGGTGCCGGAAGCCGCCGCTGCCGCACCGAAAGGAAATGGTGCCACGGCACCCCTTGGAGTTACCGAGCCGTCGCCCGAGGCGCCGCCACACGCACCGCCGGAGCCGGAGCCCGTGACGGCGCCGCCTGCTGCCAAGGCCCCGCCGCCTAAAGAAATTCCCTCGGTCGAAGGACTGCCCGGCGCGGACATCAAACCCGAGGAAGCGTACGGCGAAACCGTCAGCCAGACCGTGCGCGAGGCACTGCGGGACGCCATCGCCGAGGAGATGCGCCGGGACGAGCGCGTTTTCTTGATGGGAGAGGAAGTCGCCGAATATGAGGGCGCCTACAAGGTGACCCAAGGGCTGCTGGCAGAATTCGGGAACAACCGGGTAAAAGACACGCCGATCACTGAGCACGGTTTTGCGGGCCTTGGCGTCGGTGCGGCCATGGCAGGGCTGCGCCCCATCGTCGAGTTCATGACCTGGAACTTCGCCATGCAGGCCATCGACCAGATCATCA
>CAYYSC010000471.1:0-2985 GCA_964474065.1 uncultured Rhodospirillales bacterium
CTCCGCCTCCCGGCATTTCTCGAGGAAGCGCCGGGCCTCCCCGACATGAGGATCAAGCGAAGCAAAGGCCAGCGCCGAATCCTCTGCCGAGCGGGTTAGCACCCCCGGAGTGTCGAGGGAGGGCGAAAGCGGCGCAATTCCCTTCAAAGACCACCGGCCGTAGGTAGTCTTAACGCCGACCGTGCCGGTCCAGCTTGCGGGGATGCGCACACTGCCTGCCGTGTCGCTGCCGAGCGCAACCACCGCCGTGCCCTCCCACAGCGAAACGCCTGCGCCGCTTGAAGAGCCACCGGGCGCGCGATGATCCTGCGCGTCCCAGGGGTTGCGGGGCGTCTCCCAATGCGGGTTCATGCCAATGCCGCCGAAGGCCCATTCGACCGTGTGGGTCTTGCCCGGAATCACGGCCAACTGCCCGCGGACGGCGCGGATCACTGGGCCTTCCTCGGCAAACATGGGCAGCGGATGCGGGGTGCCGGCATAGGTGTCATACCCGGCTACTGCATATAGGTCTTTCGCGGAGACCGGCAGCCCTTGCAGCACGCCAAGTTCGTATTTGGCGGCAAACGCGGCATCGGCCGCTGCCGCTTGTGCCCGGGTGTAGGCGGCATCCCTGCTGCGGTAGGCGTGGAGCGAGCCCTCCCGCGCTTCCTGCGCGTCGATCACCGCTTCGGCCAACTCTGCTGCCTTGACGGTGCCATCCCGCAAACCCGTTCCCAGTTGTTCGATGCTCTGCGCCGCTAAATCGGCTCTCGTCATAACCACCAAGCCTCCCTATTTGATCTGGCGGCATTTCAATGCCGCCAGCCTGTGGGTGTAAAGGCGCGCCTTTGCGCCAAAAGGCGCCGCCCTCTCGCCCATTTGTCGCTGCTGACAAGAGTTTGCGCTTTCGACATGGTTATAGTCGGAATGCGTTGGAGAAACTATGGACCCTAAACCGAGACGCTCAAAACCAGGCTTTTTGGAGCGGCGCGTGCGGATCATCGGCCGCTCCTTCATGACCCGGACGCGCAATTACTTCCTCGCCGGTGTACTGGTGATTGCGCCGCTGACGATCACGGTCTGGCTGGCCATGCAGATCGTCTATTTCTTCGATTCGACTGTCCGCAATCTGATCCCCGGGTCCTACAACCCAGAGCAATACCTGCCGTTCAGTATCCCGGGGATCGGGCTGTTGGTCTTTGTCATCGGCGTCACGCTGGTGGGCGCGCTGGCGGCAGGGCTGATCGGACGCTCGATGATGCGGCTTGCCGAAAGCATTGTGAATTCAATGCCGGTGGTGCGCACGATCTACAATGCCCTCAAGCAGATCTTTGAGACGGTCCTGCAAAAACAATCGAATGCCTTCCGTCAGGTTGTCCTGCTGGAATACCCGCGGCGGGGTATCTGGTGCCTGGGCTTTCTGTCTGGCGAGACCGAGGGGGAAGTTCAGAACCTGACGGATGAGCAGATGCTCAACATCTTCCTGCCGACCACGCCGAACCCCACCAGCGGCTTTTTGCTGTTCCTGCCGAAACGCGACGTCATCGTCCTGAACATGACGGTGGAGGAAGGCATCAAGATGGTGGTTTCCGGAGGGTTGGTGACGCCACCAGATCCTCGCCCTAAGGATCAACGGGAGACACCCCGAATCCACGTGCACGGCTCTGTCTCCCGCGTCGAGCGGGACGAGGCGTTCGCCAGAAGCCACCGGGAATAAAGATATGCGGCCTGAACTAAAGCGCCGGCGTTATCGACCAAATATGGTACCGTTCTTTCCTACATGCATGGCAGCGGAGGCAGGGTGTGATGGCACAAGACCGGGTCGTATCCAAGCAAGGAGGCAATAGTTTTGGGTTCCTTGGGGATAGCTTGACGATAAAGCTCTCATCCCGGGATAATGACGGGGAATATTCAGTCATCCATTGGCGAATGTCTGAGCAAACAGATACACCGATCCATGCGCACAACACGAGCGCCGAGTCGTTTTATATTCTAAACGGCAATCTTGTGTTCGTTGTTGCCGACGATATCTTTCATGTCGGACCGGGCGATTTTGTCAACATAGCCGCAGGGACCTCTCACGGGATCCTGAATGTCAGTGGGGCTGCGTCGGATACTTTGGTCACCTTTACCCCCGGAGGAATGGAAGAGGTGTTCTTAGCGCACCGCACGGATCGTGGGCGTCCGTTCGACCGCACCGCGTACCGCCGCGAGGCGAAAGACCGGCAGAATACCGAATACGCAGAGCCGACAAGCGCCTATATCCAACGGCTAGGGCTAATCATACCGGAGCCCCCCACGCTCCGCTAACTTTCTAGACGGCATCGTTCAAATTGTCCTAAAGGCCCGTCAGTGACGGAAATGGCGCATGCCGGTAAACACCATCGCTAGGGCGGCCTCGTCCGCCGCGGCGATGACCTGTTCGTCCCGAATGGAGCCGCCCGGCTGGATAACCGCCGTCGCGCCCGCTTCTGCTGCCGAGAGCAGGCCGTCCGGGAACGGGAAAAAAGCGTCTGACGCCACCACGGAGCCCTTGGCCAAGGGCTCCGGCAGGCCCGCCGCCTCCGCCGCATCCGCGGATTTGCGGGCGGCGATGCGGGACGAATCCACCCGGCTCATCTGTCCCGCGCCGACGCCGACGGTCGCGCCCTCCTTGGCATAGACAATCGCGTTTGATTTGACATGCTTCGCGACGCGGAAGGCGAACAGCAGGTCACTCAGTTCCTGATTGGTCGGCGTCCGTTTGGTTACGATCTTCAGCGTGTCCGTGGTCACGCGACCATTGTCGCCGCTTTGCACCAGCAGTCCGCCCGACAGGGTTCGGGCTGTCAGCCGCGCGCCCGCCGGGTCCGGCAGGCCGCCGGTCAGCAAAACGCGAACGTTCTTCTTGGTCGCGAGCACTCGCAACGCCGCCTCGTCCGCCTCCGGCGCGATCACCACTTCGAGGAACAGCCGGTTCAGGCGGTCCGCCAGTTCGCCGTCCAGCGCCCGATTGACCGCCACGAT
>CAYYSC010000472.1:0-2982 GCA_964474065.1 uncultured Rhodospirillales bacterium
GGCTCTGCTGATAGAGCGTGTGCAGCAGGGCATGGCCGGTACGGTCCGCCGCAGCACAGGCGCGCTGGGCCGGCGACTTGCCGTATTCCTTCATATGACCGCCAAACGGGCGCTGATAGATCTTCCCGTCGTCGGTGCGGCTAAAGGGCATGCCGAAATGCTCAAGCTCGATCACACTCGGCACGGCTTGGCGGCACATGTATTCGATGGCATCCTGATCGCCGAGCCAGTCCGACCCCTTGACGGTGTCGTACATATGCCAGTGCCAGTTGTCGTCGCTCATATTGCCGAGCGATGCGGCGATCCCGCCCTGCGCCGCCACCGTGTGCGAACGCGTCGGAAACACCTTGGTGACGCAGGCGGTTTTGAGACCGGCCTGCACGCATCCCAACACGGAACGAAGACCGGAGCCTCCGCCGCCGACGACGACGACGTCATAAGTATGGTCTTGAATGTCATAAGCTTGAGTCAAGGCGTCAGCCTCCAAACGCGATTCTAGCGACCGAGAAAACCCCGAGCAGGCCCAGGAAAAAGGCCAAACCCTTCATTACCAATAGCGCCCCGATCTTGACCGGTTCATTGTGAACGTAGTCTTCGATCACGACCTGCAGGCCAAGCTGGGCATGATGGAACGTGGCGACGATCAGAGAGATCATCAGAACCGCCGTCACAGGGGATCCAATCCAAGCGCGGACTTCTTCATAAGGTGCGCCTAAATGGGCAATGAGGCTGATCACGAACCAAATTGTCAGAGGGATCAGCGCGACGGCCGTGAGCCGCTCGGCCCACCAATGTTCAGTGCCCGATTTGGAAGAGCCCAGACCGCGGGCGATGGCAAGCGAAGAACGCAGCGACATGGTATTGTCTCCCTACATCGCTACGTAGGCGGCGATCCAACTGATCACCGTCAAGAAGACCGTTAGCCCGACCACCGCATAACCAGACTTGCGGGCAGATTCCAATTCCAACCAATTGCCGGTGTCCCACACCAAGTGGCGGATACCATTGGCCAAGTGGTAGAAGAGGCAGACGGTCCACACGAACAAGGCCAACTGGCCAATGATCGAACCGGCGACAGCCGCGAAGGCGTCATAGCTCTCCTTCGAACCGGCGGCAGCGACCAGCCACCACACCAGCGGTATACCGCCGACCGACAGCACGATACCGGTCGCGCGGTGGGAAATCGAAAGGACCGATGTCCATTGCGGACGGTAAACTTGCAAATGCGGTGACAGCGGGCGTTCGACGCTGGCCATTCGGGAGAGTCCTTTGCGTCAAGAATGTATCAAGATTACGGCGGCATCGCGCCAGTGGATCATCCCTGCTGTGTAGAGCCGGGCCGTAGGCAAGTCAACAAACCGGCCTCTCCCGCCGGTCTCGCTTGTTTGTCGCGACTAGCGGGCCTGCTAAGGTCGGACGAACACCCAATCAAAGGAAATGCCGATGACGCCGGACTGTCCGCCACCAGACCTGAACCCGCGGCCGCCCGAAAAGCTGACGGCACCTCCGCACGGCTGCGACTGCCACATGCATGTATTCGGTCCACTGGCGGACTTTCCCTATTACGAGGGACGCACCTACACGCCGCCTGAAGCCAAGCTGGAGGATTATGCCCGCATGCTGAGCGTCCTCCGGATCGAGCGATCGGTCATCGTGCAGCCCAGCGTCTACGGTTTCGACAACAGCGCTTCGCTCGCCGCCATGCGGACAATGAACGAGCATCACTTGATGATGCGCGGGGTCGCTGTCGTCCCGCCGGACGTGAGCGACAATGAACTCGAAGAACTTCATCTCGAAGGAATGCGCGGGCTGCGCTTCAACCTGGAGACTGGCGGCACGGACCTGCGGGCGCTGGAAAAGCTGGCGGCCAAGGCCGCGGAACTCGGCTGGCACATCCAGGTTTTCCCAAGCGCCGACGCCTTGGCCGAACTCGCGGGCCGGCTCGAGGCGTTGCCGGTCGATGTGGTCATCGACCATATGGGCAATATCCCGGCCGACCTGGGTATGGATCATCCGGGGGCGCGGGCGCTCCTGTGGCTGCTGGAGAACGGGCGAACCTGGGTCAAGCTCTCCGGCGCCTATCGCGTGACGCGGCAGGGCCCGCCCTATGACGACGTGGTCCCCGTCGGTCAGGCGCTCGTCCAAGCCGCGCCGGATCGTTGCGTATGGGGCAGCGACTGGCCGCACCCGCATTTCCACGGCCCCATGCCGAACGAAGGCTTATTGCTGGACCTGGTCGCGGCATTCGCACCAGACCCTGCGGTCCAGAAAAAAATCCTCTCGGAGAATCCTGCCAGGCTCTACCAGTTCGATTAGTCGCAGCCGCTTGCGCGCGCTTGCCGCGCGGCCAGCCGTCTTTAACATCCAGCATCTGATAGTCCGGGGCGCATTTACGCCCCGGCTTTGCGAGAGTGATCATGCTGAAAAGCGTTCGGGCATCTATTTTCCGCGGCATTTCCAGCCAAACCTTCTATGGCTGGGCCATTATGGGGGTAGCCGCGCTCGTCATGTTCGGCACGGGCCCCGGCCAATCCCACCTTATCGGACTGTTCTTCGACCCCATCCAAGCGGAACTCGGGCTGGATCGAACAGAAATCGCCCTGGCCTACGGGATTGCGACCCTGTTCGCGGCGCTGCTGCTCCCAAGAATGGGCCGCCTCATCGACCAGCGCGGCCCGGCCAACATGATCTGGATGATTGCCTTTGCCCTGGGGCTGGCCGCGATCGGCTTCAGCTTCGCCACAGGCTGGCTTTATCTGGCCATCGGCTTCGGCTTCCTGCGCTTCCTGGGGCAGGGATCGCTGATGCTGAATTGCGCGAACATGACGTCGCAATGGTTCGACAAGAAGCGGGGCTTCGCGCTGGGCATGATGGCATTGGGCTTCCCGATCTCCATCGCCTTGCATCCGCCCTTCGCCCAGTGGCTGATCGCGGAGGTCGGCTGGCGCGAGGCCTGGGTCTGGCTCGGCGTCACGACCTGGG
>CAYYSC010000473.1:0-2968 GCA_964474065.1 uncultured Rhodospirillales bacterium
CGTCGGATGGACGGTGAATTCTTCCTCAGTGGATCGGAAGGTCAGGCCCTTTTCCTGCATGGCTTTCAAATGCGGCCCGCGGGCAATCAGGGACACCTCATGGTCCGTGCGAGCCAGCATCGCGCCCAGGTGCGCGCCAATGGCTCCAGCCCCATAGATCGCGATACGCATCAGGTCAGTCCCAGTTTCACCGCGAGGCCGATACGCTGCAGCTTGCCCGTGGCGCCCTTCGGAATTTCATCGAGAATCAGGATCTTCCGCGGAACCTTGAAGTCTGCGAGCCGTTTTGCGGCAAAGTCCCTGATCTCGTGTTCCGTGGCGCTTTCGCCTTCCCGCAACACGACTGCGGCGGCCACCTCCTCGCCCAAGGTCTTGTGCGGCATGCCGAACGTGACGACCTGCGCAATTGCGGGGTGGTCCATTAGCACATTGTCGACTTCCGGCGGGGAGATTTTCTCGCCCCCGCGATTGATGATTTCCTTTAGGCGGCCGGTGATGGTCAGGAAGCCGTCCTCGTCCATCACGCCCTGGTCGCCGGTGCGGAACCAGCCCCCGGTAAAGGCGCTGGCGTTCGCGTCCGGGTTGTTCTCGTAGCCTTTGGTGACATTGGGGCCTCTGATGACGACCTCCCCAGTCTCGCCGGACGGCAGGATGTTGCCGTCTTCGTCCATGATCGCGACCTCCGGGCCGGCTGCGACCCCGACCGTCCCCGGTTTCCGCTCGCCCGGCGGCAGCAGGTTGGACGCCATTTGATGCGCCGCCTCCGTCATGCCGTAGCTCTCGATCACCGGGCAGTTAAAGGTCTCCTCCAGCGCTGACATGACTTGCGGTGGCAGGCTGGACGAGGAGGAGCGGATCAGGCGCAAATTGCAGCGCGCGACAGCCTCCCGGTTGCGTGGCGCCCTGGCCAGGATCGCCTGATGCATGGTTGGCACTGCCGTGTACCAGGTCGGCTGGATTTCATCCGTCCAGGTGAAAAACCTCAGGGCATTGAAGCCCGGCGTGCACCAGACGCTACCGCCTGCGGCCAGGGATGCCAGGGTTGCCGCCATCAGACCGTGGATATGAAACAGCGGCATGATGTTCAGGCAGCGGTCGTCGGCGGTCAGCTTCAACGTGGTCAAGATATGACGGGCGGATGCGCAGACATTTCCGTGCGTCAGCGGCACGATCTTTGGCCGAGACGTCGTGCCGGACGTATGAAGGACCAGAGCGATGTCCTGCTCTGCCGCGCTGCCGCTCGCTGCTGTCTGACCGCCGCCATAGCCTTCGCTCAGCAGGTCAAAATGCCCCGCCGGCGCGCCGCTCGGAACGGAGAGGCGCAGGATCGGGATCTCCAGCTTGTCCGCCGCGGTGATAGCGGGCGTGTCGTCGTCTTCCATGACGACCAGCGCCTTGGCCCGCAAGTCCTCCATGTAGAACGCGAATTCATCCTCCCGATAGGCGGGATTCAGGGGAGCGGTGGTGGCGTTGGCGCCGATGGCGACGAAGGCCGCTGCCATCTCCGGGCCGTTGGGAAGGACGATCGCCACCCGGTTGTTGCGGCCAATGCCGAAGAGGTTCAACTCGTTGCCAATGCGGTCAGTCAGGTCCTGGAGGCCTGCATAGGTGAGCGGCTCGCGCTCCGGCGCGCCGATCGCCGGTGCGTCACCCTGGCCCGCGCTGATCAGTTCGCGGATGGTGTTGGCAGACATAGTCATGGCTCCTGGGCCGTCGGGTCATTTCCGCGCCTTTATAAATCCCGCAGCCGCCCAGTGCCTAGGCCACAGCTTCGTCGCCGTCTGGCCCTTCGTACTTGTCCGGCCACAAACGTTGCACCACCGAACGCCGCGACGAGAAGGCATAGCAAGAGTTTAGGAGCTGCGGGTTCTGCATCGACTCGCCTTCGGACATGCCTTCCTGCTGGCGCTGATATTCACGATACGGAAACACTGTCTGGAAGGCGGTGGTTCCAAGCGGGTACATCAATTCGAGAATGTGGGTGCAGCCCTGATCGCGCCCGAACCGTTCCTTAACCTTGCGCATGTAGCCGGCACCGATGCGAATTCCCGCCAGCCGTTTGAAGTTCAAGGCCGCGAGCGGGCAAATGTCATACGGCGTGCTCAAGCTGACCGCCTCCGCTTCCACGATGGTCAGATCGTCATCAACGGTGATTCGCACCCGCATGTCATGAATCGGCTCGCCTGGTTCCAGTTTGCCCCGATAATGATTGGCAAAAGCATAGGCTTTGCTATCGGTGACGCGTCCTTCGATGTCGAAGAGACCGTCCTCTCGGATGAACCCCTGACATTCGACCTTGCGCGTGTGCAGCGGGGTACGTGCGACCGGCGCGCGCAGTTCATGGGCTGTTGGCATCTGATATCCATCTTATTGCGGTGCAGCAATCTGATCGGCACTATCCATATCGGCGCGCGTTGCGCAACGTCTCGCGAAATCCTTTGTTGCCGGGCCTTGCGAGCATTAATGCGCGGCCGCGTTTTGCCAGGAGCGGCGAGTTGTCCTTATGGTCGCGATGTACTACCGAATTGGCGGCGGGTTCCCTAGTCATTGGCGGCGGGTTCCCTAGTCAATGCGGGCTGGGTATCGCAGGCTCTGCATTGAGCTGGCCGCGATGGCAACGCGTATCTGGTGTGTCGCCTTCGAATCTAATAACGATCGGGATAGTCACGGGAGACGATTCCATGTTCAATTCTATGCAGCGCCGCCGGACGCGGGTCTTTTCCAAAGACGACCATGTATTTCTGTTTCGGTGGTTGTTGCATCCATTGCAAGTCGGTGCAGTTACACCAAGCGGCCGCAAGCTTCCTGAGGCTATGGTCCGCCCCGTTGATTGGCAAAAGCCCGGGCATGTTGTTGAATTAGGCGCAGGTATGGGGGCATTTACCCGCCTGTTGCTTGAGCGTGCACCCAGCATCGAGCGGTTGCTGGTGGTCGACGTGCAACAACAAGAAGTACGAAATCAAATCGA
>CAYYSC010000474.1:0-2956 GCA_964474065.1 uncultured Rhodospirillales bacterium
CCGCAGCTTGTACTATGAGGGTTTGCGCCGCTACGGGTTTCACGGTCTGTCGTACGAGTACGTCATCCAACGCCTAACCGAGATCTCCCCCCATTTCGCGGCAGGGCGGGTTGTCGTGGCGCATCTCGGCAACGGCGCGTCGATGTGCGCGATCCGCGACGGGCAGAGCATCGGCTCAACCATGGGCTTCACAGCGCTGGATGGGCTCCCGATGGGCACCCGGTGCGGGCAACTTGATCCTGGCGTGGTGCTCTATCTTCTGCAGCAAAAGGAGATGACGCCGAAAGAGATCGAAACATTGCTCTACACGGAATCGGGGCTCAAAGGGCTTTCCGGTGTCAGCCATGACATGCGCGCGCTGGAACAGGCCGGAACACCCGAAGCCCAGCAGGCGATCGACTATTTCGTCTTCCGCATCCGCCGCGAACTCGGCGCGATGACGTCGGTGCTCAATGGCCTTGACGCGGTCGTGTTCACCGGTGGCATCGGGGAGAACGCGGTGACGGTGCGGGAGCGGGTCACGGAAGGCTTCGAGTGGTTGGGCATGGAGCTTGACCGGGCCCGCAACCGCGCCGGAGAGACCGTTATTTCTGCCGAACGTTCCCGTGTGCGGGCCTTCGTTATCCGGACGAACGAAGAACTGATGATGGCCCGCCAATGCCGGCGTTTACTGGACGAAACCTGATTGCGGGCTCGCCTTACCGGCGCGCCTTCGGTGCTGCCATGGACAGGGCCAGCACCGCCCGGGCGCAGACCAGTTCGGCCGGCATGCCTGTCGTCTTGCATTCGATCTCCGCCCGCAGCAGCCGGTCGAGCGCATTGTTCAGTCGTGTGCTGCTCCAACCTCTGACGGCCGACACCATTGCGGGTTTCGTCCGAAAGAATACCGGCGGGCGCAATTTCCCGACGGCGCTCTCCGCGTCCATGCCACTGTCTACCAAGTTCCGCGCCTCCGCCAGCCGGCCGAAATGACGGGCCAAGCCACGGAGAATGGCGATTGTGGCCGTGCCTTCGCCGTATAGCTGCTGGAGCAACCGCTGTGCCTGTCCCGCATTGCCGCTGGCAACTGCCTGGGCCAGCTCGTCCAGCGTGCTTTCGGCCACATCACCGACAACGGCGCGTGCATCGTCGAGAGAGACTGTTTGGCCCGGGCCGGCGAACAGGGCCAATTTTTCGAGGGCATTGCGACTGGCCTGCCGGTCGGCGCCCAGTTGGGAGGAGACGAACCGGAGGGCGTCCGGCGCGATGCGGACCTGATGAGAATCCAGGACTTCGTTGATCAGGGCGGCGAGCCCTGTGCCCTCGTCCCGGTAGCAGGCAAGGGCAGCAGCGCGCGGATGGATTTCCGCAAGCTTCCGCAGGCTGGAGCGGGCTGCCAGCTCGCCGGCTTCAAGGATGAGGACGGCATCGGGGGACGGATTGTCGAGGTAGGCGGTCAGTGATTTGGTCAAGGCGTCGGCGGCGTTGCGGATGCGCACGGCTCGCCGCCCGCCGGTGAGGGAGAGAGCGCGCGCCTCGTCATTCAGCAGGGTGGGATCGTCCTGAATGGCGGCGATCGTCAGTTCGGCCACCCGGAAGGGGTCGTTGAGGTCGTCCGCCACGGCTTGTACCAACTTGCCGCCGAGTTCGCTGACCTGGCCCCGGTCCGGGCCGAACACCAGCACGGCCGCGGCTTCCGCTGGGGGCTTTGCCACGAACCGGGCGACGCTGCGGGCGGCGACCTTTACCATGGCCGCCTCTTCTCAGGCCTTGCCTGCAAAGTGCAGGGCCAGTTCCTGCCGGATCCGTTGGGCCAGCAACTCTACCGCGCGTTGTTCGGTCGCCCGCTCGCTGACCAATGTCGAGAAGTCGGATGGCAACTGTTCGGTGCCGGCGTTTGCCCGGACGGTGGTCACGAACTCCGGCTCTACGGTGTCCTGACCTTCCGGAACGGCGCTGGGAAGCAAGCGGACATGCGCGATAAGCTGCAGGTTGGTGCGCCGGATCGAGGCATCCTCCTCGATTGCCATCACCTGAACCTGGGACCCCAGCTTGACGTCGAGACGATGGCGTGCCGGTTCCTTCAGCGGTGAGAACAGGCGTTCCAATTCGGCGCGAAGGCGCACGCCGGCCCGATCCGAGATCGGTCCGATGCTAATGTGATGCAGGGCCTGATAGGGAGTCGGCGCGTCACCCGGCTCCCCGTACAGGGGCTGGAAACCGCAACCGCTCATTCCGGCCAGCAGGCTGAGCGCGATGGCCGCCATTCCGATCCTTTTACGCGACGACATTGACGATCCGGTTCGGCACCACGATTACCTTGCGGGGCTTCTTGCCTTCCAACTGGCGCTGCACGGCCGGTTCCGCGAGGGCGGCCTTTTCGGCCTCTTCCCTCGCACAATCGCGCGGCAGGTCGATCGTGCCGCGCGTCTTGCCGTTTACCTGAATGGCGATGGTGATGGTTTCGTCCACCACCAAGCGCTGGTCGGCATCGGGCCACGGCGTATTGGCAAGAAAGGTGGTATGGCCCAGCTCCGCCCATGCTTCCTCGCCAAGGTGCGGGATCATCGGCCCGGCGATCTGGATCAGGAATTCCAGTGCTTCCCGCATGGCCCAGCCGAGGCTCGCGTCCTCCGCCTTTGGCGCCTTCACATCGCCGATCGCGTTCGCGAGGGTCCGGATTTGCGCCACGCCTGCATTAAAATGGAACCGGTCGAGGTCGTCGCTGACAGCGGCCAGAGCCTTGTGGCCGGCTTTGCGCAAAGCCAGCGCCGCATGGGAGAATTGCTGGGGGGCGGGGCTGCCCGGCGGCGGCAATGGCACCACCGGCTCCGTGACCAGACGCCAGACCCGGTTCAGGAAGCGCCAGGCGCCGTCCACGCCGCCGGCGGTCCATTCCAGATCGCGTTCCGGCGGCGAGTCGCTCATCATGAAAAAGCGGACGGTATCCGCACCGTAGGATGCGATGATCGCCTCC
>CAYYSC010000475.1:0-2920 GCA_964474065.1 uncultured Rhodospirillales bacterium
GTGGTCTCGGAGTGGGCGGCGGCTTACGCTCTTTCCTTCGATGCCGGGCGGCCGGTCTCGACCAACAGCGCGGTGACAATTGCCGACGGCATGGCCTGCCGCGTGCCGGACCCGCAGGCGGTGGCGGCGATCAACGCCGGCGCGGCGCGGGTGGTGCAGGTGAGCGATGACGAGATCATGGCCGCCATGCGCGCTTACTACACCGACTGCCACCAACTGGCGGAAGGCGCCGGCGCAGCGCCGTTGGCGGCGGCCATGCAGGAACAAGAGCGGCTGGCCGGGAAGACGGTCGGCCTGGTGCTGAGTGGCGGCAATATTGATATGGATGTTTACCGGGGCGTGCTGAACGACGAAATCTAGATCAACTTTCGGCTAGCGAACATCCTCCCGGTTGTGGGGAACCATATCATTCCACTAGCTTGGTGTTACTCTGATGGGCTTCCATTGCGGGCCTGGGAACCCGCAAATTGCCGGTTCCTGTCGCAGAGCCACCCCCGATCGCTGGCAAGCGAGGACCTGTCCATGACCATCATCTTTGGTACCCACGGCGCCGATACACTGACCGCTGCCAGCAAAAACGACGTATTGTTCGGGTTGAGCGGCTTCGACACGCTGGAGTCGACGTTTTCTCAAGCCTCCATGTTCGGCGGTTGGGGCTGGGATACGTTGACGGTGGATTATGACCAAAATGTCAATGATCCGGTGCAAGACGCCTATGATTGGATGCTCTTTGGCGATCAGGGGAATGACACCCTGATGCTTGATGTCAGGTTTCGCGACAGTTTTTCAGGAGGAGATAGCCCTTCCCCTGTTCTGCAATCTGTACTCGGCAGTGGAGTCGGGGACGACATTATTTCAGTGAATATAGGATCTTCCATTCACGATTTTCGAACATTAACAATAAAAACCGCTATTATCGATACAGACGGCGACAACACTATTATATTGGATAGCGCTGGTCGTTTAGAGTTAGGCGTTGTCACAGCCATTGGTAGAATATTAATGGGAGATGGTAATGATAATATTACGATTTCGGCTCTGTCACATAGTCTCCACATTGCCGATGGAGGCATTTCCGATTATCAAATAGAGCTTGGCAATGGACACAACATTTTACTGTCAAACCAGAGCGCCCAAAATACTTCCTGGCTGGTTTTGGGGGGCAATGGCATCGATGAACTCGATATGGTATTTTCTAGTGGAGGTCTTAATACTTTTTCTGCCTCTACAGATCTTCATTTAGATCTGCGGGAAGGCGACGATTTTGTCGATTTGTCATTTGAGGGGACACTCGAACTCGAAGTTAGCCACACGGATGTCGTTGCTAACTTAGGAGCGGGCAACAACGAATTCTCGGTAAAGTCCGTGCGTGCCGGCAACTTTGACGTTCGCGCGGAGGATGGCAACGATATCGTCACGATACAATCCGATAGCTTTTGGGGGTTAGATCCAGCACCAAGCATCAATCTGGATCTTGGCGATGGCCAAAATACAATCTTACTTGATTGGGGCATCTTATCTTTCTCTCCTCGTTCTGAGGTGGCAACCGCAAATATCGTGACCGGCGCAGGTGCTGACACCATTCAAGTCATGAGCAATTTCAGGAGTAGTGGCTGGGATTTTTCGAATACCGCTGACCAGGAAATTTCAATTACCTCAGGGGCCGGACCTGACGAAATCACCTTGGACCAATCTCTATTCCAAGGAGATGCCTACTCAGAAGGCACGACGATCCAGCTGGAAGACTTCTCGCCCGATGACGGTGATATTCTCAAGCTCACCGGCTTTAGCATCGGCCGCCCGGATGGCTACACGATTGCCGCTCATCAGGATATTCTGAGTCTGAGCGCCTTATACCCCTGGCTTGCCGCCTTGGACCAGGTCGGACCGGACGCGGTGCTGTCTGTCAATGGCGGCGGCAGCGAACCCGGCAAGATTGTTTTCGTCGGACTCGATTTTGGGATAGCGAACGATCCGCCCCAGGATTTTCGTGGCACCAACGCCAGCGACGTATTCGTCGGCGGCGACAATAACGATGCGTTTTTCCTTCGCCGCCACGGTGACACGGCCACTGGCAACGAAGGCGCTGACCTGTTCCGGGTCAACGCCGCGCCGTCCCATGTTCTCGACGGCGACGCCTATGTCATCACCGACCTGAATTTTGCCGAGGGCGATGTTTTGCGCTTCGATCAGTTCGGTCCCGACTGGGCGGATGACACCCTCGATCCAGGAAACCAGCTCCATTACGCCACCGATCCAAACGGCTCTACCTTCAACAACTGGATTGTGGACAGCGTCGAAGATCTGGCGGAACTGGAAGCCTCCGGCGCCGTCACCCTCAGCGCCCTTAGCGGGGGAACAGGAACCCAATTGGAGTTCCAGAACCGCGCGGGCGGTAGTGCCACCATGGACCTTTTGGGTGTGTTCGTGGGCTCCGGTCCAGGCGGTAGCGCAAGCCCCAATGACCCGCCCCAAAGCTTCGTCGGCAACAACACCAGCAACGTGTTCGTCGGCGGGGACAACGACGATGCGTTTTTCCTGCGCCGCTTCGACGACACGGCCACCGGCAACGAAGGTGCGGACCTGTTTCGGGTCAACGCGGTCTCGCCGCATGTGCTCGACGGCGACAACCACGTGATCACCGATCTGGATTTTGCCGAAGGGGATATCCTGCGCTTCGATCAGTTCGGCGCCGCGTGGGCCGATGACAGCGTCGATCCGGCGAACACGCTCCAATTCGTCAGCGATCCGAGCGGTTTCGACAACTGGATCGTGGACAGCGTTGAAGACCTGACGGAGCTCGAAGGTTCCGGCGCCTTGGTCCTCAGCGCGCTCTCGGGCGGTGCCGGAACGCGCCTGGAGTTTCAGGACTTGGCGGGAGATACTGCCACCATCGACCTCTGGAACGTGTTCGCCTGAC
>CAYYSC010000476.1:0-2910 GCA_964474065.1 uncultured Rhodospirillales bacterium
CCAGCGCCTGCACGCGGGAGGTGGCGAGTTCCTGTTTCTGCAGCAAGTGGGTGACGGCCTGGTCGCCGCGGGTCAGTTCCCCTTCCGCCGCCCGGAGAGCATCCCGCGCCTCATTGCGTTTGCGCGCCGCCTGCTCGCGCCCCGCCGTGGCGGTCTTGGCGTGCTCGGCGGCCTGCGCCAGCACGCCGTCGGCTTTGGCCAGATCCTTGCTAATGGCATTCAGCCGGTTCTGCTGGGCGAGCCGCTGTGCCCCGGCGGTAGGTGCGCCGGCAAGAGCCGTGTAGCCGTCCCAGCGCCAAAGCCCGCCCTCCGGCGTGACGATCCTTTGACCCGGCCCAAGCGATGCAGCCGCTGCGATGGCCGCCGTCGCGTCCGGGGCGATAAACACCTGCGCCAGGCGGGCAGCTAAAGCATCCGGCGCAATCACGAACGGCGCGAGCGCTTCGCAGCCCGGTGGCGGATCGGCGGAATCGGCTTCCACCCCGTCCCGCCAGTGCAGCGGATCGGCTGTGTTCAGGCTCGCGGCGACGTCGTCGCCGAGGGCAGCGGCCAGTGCCGTTTCGTAGCCGGGAGCGGCCCGCAAGTGACGAAGCAAAGGCGCATCGTTGCCCGGCCCCAACAATATGTTGCGCAGCGTCTCCGCCTCGGTTGCGAGCTTGAGCCGTGCCTGCTCCGCCTCCCTCCGGTGTTCCTCCGCCCATTTCAGCGCGACCTCTGCCGCCCTTTCGGTCTCGCGGATTTCTGCGAGGGCATTCTGGGCTTGGTTGCGCTTGCGCCGCGCCTCGCTTGCCGCATTTTTCGCCGCGGCGATAGTCTCGGGGGAGGGCAGGGAAGCGGAGACTGCCTTATGATCCTGCTTTACCTGGGCGAGTTGCTTTTCCAGCGTGGCCAGGCGATTCCCGGCCTCCTCCTTGGCGCGCTCCGCGGCCTTCCGTTCGGCGGCCGTGGTCGCAAACGCCTGGGCCGCGGCTTCCGCCTCCGCCTCGGCGGTCTTCAGCGCCGCTTCCCGTTCGGCCAATACCGTCTGGAGACGTTTCCCCTCCCCCGTGGCCTCCGCATCTTCCCGTGCCGAGGAGGCTGCTTCTTCGCGAAGGGCGGCGATGGCTCTTGCCGCTTCCTCCGCCAGCTCGGCTTCCCGACTCAGGTCCGCTTCCAGGGAAGCAATGCGGGCCGCGACCTGTTTCTGCTCGTCGGCGACCCGCGCGGCTTCCCCTTCCTTTGCATCCCGGTCCACGGCCAGGCGTTGCCATGCCGCGGCGGCTGCCGCTTCTTCCTTCCGCAGGCGAGGCAGGGCGTCCGCCGCATCTGACTGGAGCTTGGCAGCGTGGGCAGCAGCGCGCACCGAATCTTCCTGCCGCTCCGCAGCGGCGCGGGCGGCGGCGCGGGCTTCCTGCTCCCGCGCCTGCAGGTCATGCCAACGCAGCGCAAAAAGCTGGGTTTCGGTTTCCTGCACTTGTTCCTGGACTTTGCGGTAGCGGCGCGCTTGGCGGGCCTGTTTCTCCAGCCCTTGCCGCTGGCTGGCGAGCGTCGCCAGGACGTCCTCGAGCCGTTCCAGGTTTGTCTCCGCCGCTTTCAGGCGGGATTCGGCCTCCTGGCGGCGGGTGTAGAGACCGGCTACGCCAGCGGCCTCTTCCAGCAGTCCTCGCCGCTCCGTCGGTTTGGCAGCGACAAAGGCGCCGATCTGGCCTTGCGCCACGATAGCCGTGGATCGGGCGCCGGTCGCCGCGTCAGCCAGCATACGCTGCACATCCCGCGCACGGGCGGCTCGCCCGTTGATCCGGTAGGCGCTGTGGCCGCCGCGGGGAAGGCGGCGCACGATCTCGATCGCCGGCTGGTCCCGGTAGGGAGGCGGCGCCCGTCCCGCGCTGTTGTCGAGCGCCAGCGCCACTTCGGCGAAATTGCGGGAAGGGCGGGCCGCGGTGCCTGCAAAGATCACGTCTTCGAGCTCGGCGGCGCGCATGCGCTTGGCTGCGCTTTCGCCCATGGCCCAGCGCAGGGCCTCGACCAAATTGGATTTGCCGCAGCCGTTGGGGCCCACCACGCCCGTCATGCCCGGTTCAATCCGCAATTCCGTCGGTTCGACGAATGACTTAAAGCCGGCAAGGCGCAGGCGGGTGATCTGCAACGGATCTCCTTGCGGCTTTCCTTGTCAGCCGCCGTTACGGGGTCAAATCCTCCACGATTCGCCCCATTTCTTCTGCCGACATGCCGCCACGGTACACTTTCCCGTCGATGATGAAGCTGGGGGTGGAGCTGATCTGGTATTCTTGCTCTGCCTGTAAGCGCTCGGCGATTACCGCGTCGACCACTTGCTGGTTGTTGAAACACGCCTCCAAGGTTTCATCGGTCATGCCTGCAGCACGTCCGATTCGGGCGACCGCTTCAAGCGGTTCTTGCGCGCGGGCCCAGTTTTCCTGGGTCTTGAACAGAACGTCGAGCAGCGGCTTCTGCCGCTCCGGCGCGGCGCAGCGAACCATGACCGCCGCGCGAAGGGCCAACTGATCCAACGGGAAGTCGCGGTAAAGGAGCCGCGCCTTCCCCGTGTCGAAATACTCAGACTTCAGTTCCGGGAGCACGTTTATGTGAAAATCCGCGCAGTGCGGGCAGGTTAGGGAGGCATATTCGACGATGGTGACGGGAGCATCCGCCTCGCCATAAGTCAGTTCGTCGTCCTTAACGGTGAGATCGACTGCCGGCGTTTCTGGCTGTGCGGCCTGCGTGACCGTGACTTCCTCACTTGTGAAATTCAGGTAGAGGCCAACCGCCACCACCGCTGCGACGACGATCACGCCGACGATAACCCAGAGCTTCGACAAGGGTTGCGCCTCCTCGATTGAGCACAGTTGCTGACCGGCTTCTCCAGAGGGGCTTCTTGCCACGGCTGGGGACTCCGATCAGGCTCTAGGTAGC
>CAYYSC010000477.1:0-2905 GCA_964474065.1 uncultured Rhodospirillales bacterium
CAGCAGGAACGCGGCGACGAGGCGGAGCAGGGCCACCGTCTCCGTCTCCGGCAGCATGTGGCCGCCGCCGCGGATTTCCTCGTAGCTCGCATTGGGGAGGCTCTCAGCAATGGCGCGACCGAACCAGTAGGGCATGAGCTGGTCGTCGTCGGAGGAGACCACCAGCACCGGCGTCTGGATGTCCGGCGTCAACGGCCGCGAGTCGAAGGCGAGGATGGCTTGCAGGCGGCTTGCGATCTGGTCCGCGTCCTGCGGCGCCGCGCTGGCAGCCTGGGCGGCGAAGCCGTCGGCGTGCTCGCGGCGGTATTCGGGCGGAAACAGCAGGCTCGCGTTATAGATGGCGTAGTCCTCTGGGCTCAGCGCGCGGGCGGCGGCGATCCGCAGGTTCTGCATCATGGTGAGGAATGGGTCGCCATATTCCCACGGTGTTGCGAGTACGAGCTTTTCGACCTTCTCCGGGAATGCATGGGCAAAGGCCAGCCCGATGCCGCAGCCGGTGGAATGGCAGAACAGATGCGCCCTAGGGATTTGGAGCGCCTCCAATAACTCCGCCACCTCGCCCGCCCGATCCGCCATGGTGATGGCGGCGGGGTTCTTCGGAGGTGGAGACCCTCCCGTCCCCCGCTGGTCATAGCGGATGACCGAGAAGCCCTCCGCCAGCGCCTCCACAAACGGCCCGACGCCGACGGGGCCGGACGACTGCGGCAGGCATAACACCAGCGGCGCGCCGGAACCGGAGCGGGTGTAGGCGATGGGGCCGGAAGGGGTTGGGGCGAGGGGCATTCTAAACCGAACCCTCGGCACTTCTGGCGTCATCCAACAAACCGATAGTTTTAGGCATTTGCCCAAATTTCTCTGACAATGCTCCGAAGCTCGCATTTATTGAGGCGTCGTTGAGCAGATCGGATATGGCCATGCCAACGCTAATCGCCGCCGAACATGCGTGCTTTAGAGTTGCCGCATTCTCCGCGTACGTACCCTTTCCATCAGAATAGCTCCAACTTGAGCAATCACTTTTTACATTTGAATACCGATGCAGCGAACGGGCAGAAAGATGAACCGAAGATTCGGAAAGTTGCAAATAAGCAAGATATAAACGTGCGTAAGGGCCTCTCTCTGCCATATCTCTCCATTTTAAAGGAGAAAATTTTTCTTTGGATTCGGCAAGTGACTTTATGGATTTCGTGCGATCCCCGTCCGGTAATTCAAAATGATTCATGATAAATCCGCTTTGACGCTTTGAACTCGCGGCAGCATCGTTTTTCAATCCGTCCAAAAATCCGTTCGGGTCTTGCCGCAGCCAGACCAGAGCAAATGCCCCTTCAATGATACTACGGACATGTGAGCGGGGCTCAGAAACAAGGTCGATACTGACCAAAGAACGAACTGCATGAAAATTGCTACAAGTTCTTAAAAGAATTCGAACAGCTACAGTATTGGAATCCCAAAGGCCACCGGCCTGATTTTGGATCAAGCACGACGCAGCTTCATTGAGCCCAGACTGCACGTCACTAGAAAACGCACTCCACCGCTCAAAATCTTTTTTGCGCTTTGTAATGTCCAGGCCATCCTCCATTAACTGTCTAACTTTTTAGCTATACCCCAACTGCCTGTTCAGCTTCGCCAGCAGGTCCTTCGCCGCCTCGGCGATGACCGTGCCCGGCGGGAAGATGGCATTCGCACCCGCGGCGTAGAGCTCGTCGTAGTCCTGGGGCGGGATCACGCCGCCAACGACGATCATGATGTCATCGCGGCCCTGCTCCGCCAGCGCCTGCTTCAATGCCGGAACCAACGCCATGTGCCCCGCCGCCAGGGAGGACGCGCCGACGATGTGCACGTCGTTCTCCACCGCCTGGCGCGCGGCCTCGTCCGGCGTCTGGAACAGCGGGCCGATGTCCACGTCGAAGCCCAGATCGGCGAAGGCGGTCGCGATCACCTTCTGGCCGCGGTCGTGGCCGTCCTGGCCCATCTTGGCGATCAGGATGCGCGGGCGGCGGCCCTCCGCCTCCTCGAAGGACTGGACCAGCTTCTGGACCTCTTTCACGTTATCCGTCTCCTGCCCGACTTCCTGGCGGTAGACACCGGAGACGGTCCTGATCTGCGCGACGTGACGGCCCCAGACCTTCTCCATCGCGTGGGTGATCTCGCCCACCGTCGCCTTGGCCCGCGCCGCATCGACGGAGAGCGCCAAGACGTTACCCTCGCCGGTTTCTGCCGCCTTCGTCAGCGCATCGAGGGCCTTCTGCACCGCGGCATCGTCCCGTTCCGCCCGCAAGCGCTGCAGCTTCTCGACCTGGGAAGCCCGGACGGCGGCATTGTCCACCTTCAGGATGTCAATCATCCGGTCATCGGCGGGCCTGTACTTGTTGACGCCAACGACGGTTTGCCGGCCGGAGTCGATGCGGGCCTGGGTGCGGGCAGCGGCTTCCTCGATCCGCATTTTCGGCATGCCGGCCTCGATGGCCTTGGCCATGCCGCCCATTTCCTCCACTTCCTGGATGTGATCCCAGGCCTTCTTGGCGACCTCGTAGGTGAGACGCTCGACATAGTAGGAGCCGCCCCAAGGATCGATCACCTTCGTCGTGCCGCTTTCCTGCTGCAGGACGAGCTGGGTGTTGCGCGCGATGCGGGCGGAGAAGTCGGTCGGCAGCGCCAGCGCCTCGTCCAGTGCGTTGGTGTGCAGCGACTGGGTGTGGCCCTGGGTGGCCGCCATCGCCTCGACGCAGGTGCGCACCACGTTGTTGAACACGTCCTGCGCGGCGAGCGACCAGCCGGACGTCTGGCAGTGGGTGCGGAGCGCGAGCGATTTAGGGTTCGTCGCGCCCTCCGCCTTCATCAGCTTCGCCCAGAGCAGGCGGGCGGCGCGCATTTTGGCGACTTCCATGAAGAAGTTCATGCCGATGGC
>CAYYSC010000478.1:0-2895 GCA_964474065.1 uncultured Rhodospirillales bacterium
AGGGCTTCCGCGGTTTTCGGGTCCTCGACCACCGCATCCACCCGGGCGCGGATCTGCTCCATGATCCGGAAGTTGGTGTTGAGCTGGCGCTGGATCAGCTCTTCCGGCGACAAGGGCTTGTCGTGCTTTTTCGGCTGCTTGAAGTTATCGACCTTGCCGGAGAGGAAGTCGTCGTTCCCCTGCAACGCCGTGCGCCCGGCGGAGATCAGGGCGAGGCGTTCCCGCCGCTTCACCGCCCAGTTCTCCTCATGTGGCCAGGTTGCGTACTCCTCCGCCGTCGTCGCGCGCTGGTCGCGCACGTCGATGGTGGAAGGCGTGCGCTGGAAAACATACAACTCCTTCACCACCTTGGCGATTTCCGGCACCACCTGCACGGCGGTCGCGCCCGTGCCGATAATGCCGACTCGCTTGCCTTCCAGATCGACATGGTAGTTCCAGCGGGAGGTGTGGAAGGCCTCGCCCTTGTAGGTCTCCATGCCCTTGATGTTGGCGAGCTTCGGCGTGGTCAGGATGCCATTGGCGAGGACGACGAACCGGGCCTTCATCGCATCGCCGCGGTCGGTCTTGACCACCCAGCGGCCCAATTCCTCGTTCCAGTCGGTTTCCCGCACCGTGGTGTGGAACAAGCAGCGCTCGTAGAAATCGAAACGCTCGGCCATGGTCTGGCAGTATTCCAGAATCTCGAAGCCGCTCGCGAACTTCACCGACGGGATGTAGCCCATCTCCTCCAGCAGGGGCAGGTAGGAATAGCTCTCCACATCGCAGGCGATGCCCGGGTAGCGGTTCCAGTACCAAGTGCCGCCGACATCGCCGCCCTTCTCACAGAAACGCACGTCGGTGAAGCCCGCCTGCATTAGCCGGTACCAGAGCAACAAGGCGCCGAAACCCGCGCCGATCACCAGGATTTCGCATTCGTCATCCAGCGCCTCGCGCGGCACCGGCGGCTCGGAATACACATCTTCAAGGTACTTCGCGAACTCGCCTTCCATGGCGATGTAGTCGGCGGCTCCCCGCCGTTCCTCCTTGTATTCGCGATATTTCGCCTGTTCGGCTACGTCAAATTTCGCGCCGGGCGGCGGCTCGGGCAGGGTCTTGAGCTTTTCATCGGTGACGATGGAATAGCCCTTGCCAGCGATCTTGTCGGTCGCTTTTGCGGCACGGGTGTTAAAGATTTTCCGGCCCGTTTCCGGGTCGATGCGGACTGAAGCATTCATGACGCAAACTCGCTTTCACCGGCGCTCAATGCGCCGCCCTTGGCAAATCATGTTCAACTTAAGTCTCAGCGTACCATCCCAACCGCCGTAACCGCCAGCCACTGATCGCAGTTTCGCTGGCGTAGGAGAAAATCCAGGCGGCCAGGCCCAAGACCCCGCCGTTCATCTCTGGATAGACCAGGGTCAGCGAGCCCGCCAACGCCGCTGTGCCGATCCGGACCACCCCGCTCGCGGCCAGCGAGGTGGTGGTCCGGGCTTTGGCCAGCAGGCCGCGGAACACGGCGGTCGAGCTCCAGAACGCCGCCATCGCAAACGAGAACCCCATCGCCGGCTCGCAGTAGGCCGCCATTTCCGGCGGCAAGCCCATGATGCCCCGCAGGATCAGGTCGCTCAGTCGGGTTTGGAACAGCAATAGCGCGAGCAAGGTGAACAGTGCGACCAGTTGCCCGGTGAATACCAGCATCAGTCGGACGTCTTCCCGGCGGGCAACCAGGGTCTGCGCGGTCTGCGCCAGATTGCGCATCGGCGCCATCAGCAGCGAGACAAGACCATGAATGACGCCGAACGCGGCGATGGCGAGCTCAGCGTTGCTCAGCCGGCCGAGATAAAGGTTGATCACGAAAATCGTTCCCATCTCCGCCGAGGAGTTGATGATCAGGGGCCAGGAGAAGCGCCAATAGGTCAGCAGGCTGTCGTGAGCGCGGCGGACGGTCGGCATTGCCGTTAGGTATCGCCAGGCGAAGTACCAGGCGAACACGGTCTCCGCCGCCATGCACAGCACCAGCGCACCGGCGCCGATGGCCGCGCCCTCCAGCCAGAGCGGCAGCACCGCCAGCGAAACGCCGAGCGACGAAAGGCGAATCAGCGTGCTCCATGTGATGATGATCGTCCGCCGGTTCAGCATCAACAAGGCAAAGCCGGTGCCTCGCAACAGCAGGACTGGCACGCTCAGCAGCAACAGGCCAACACACCAGCGCGCCTGAAACTGCGCCTGCTCGCTAAGGCCGAACCATTCACCGAACATGATATTTCCAACGCTGGTGAACGTGACCGACGCCGCGAGGGCGATCGGCACCAGCAATAACGCAGCAGTGAATCCAATGAGCCGCCATACGTCACTGCGCGCTTTCAGGTAGGAAAGGCTCAGCATGACAATGGTCTCGGTTGCGCTGGTGATGGCAAAATAGAAGGTAAAGGCGGCGTTGAAGGCGGCCAGCGCGACGTCAGGCGCCTCGGTCCGCGCCAGAAAGGCGTGGATCACCGACTTCGAGATCATGTTGAGTTCGACCATCAGAACTAGCGGCCAGAAAAAGGCGTAGCAGTCGCGGAGCCGCAGCTCTTCGCGCCCTTCAGATTCGGCCGCTGTCGCCCCGGTCATCGCGGCGGTACAGACCAGGAGTAAAACTCGCGCACCGTCCCGGCCTATTGGTGCGAGTAGAGCTTTGCGCCTGCGACCGGCAGGGTCGCTTTCACATCATTTTCGAGGACTGGAGCCCGATCAATCCCAGCAAGCACGCATGGGATTCTCCGCTGGCGACGCATGACCGCAGTCCGGACGCGATCAACGGGTTCACGCCGGGCGAACATGTGCCGCCGATCGATTCCCGCACGACCCCGACGGGAACATACGGCACGTTTAATCATCCCCATGTCAGTGGCTCTCACATCAGCAATCCCTGCG
>CAYYSC010000479.1:0-2887 GCA_964474065.1 uncultured Rhodospirillales bacterium
CAGGCGACAAGATGCTCTGTGCCGCCCAGGGGCCGGAGGACGGGCGGTTCTGTGCGGCAACGGTCCCTCGCGTACGCGCACCGCGGATGCAAACGGCAACCGGCCGGCGGCGCCAACGGGCTGGGCGGATCGCCGTGCAGTGGCTTGGCGTTTGCGCGAACGGCGCTCCGGGCACGGGCGACCGGGACCGCTGCGATCAGCGCTTTGGTGTATGGATGTAACGGCCGGTCAAACAAGGCCACCCGCGGCGCCAGTTCCGCTAGCTTGCCGGCGTACATGACGGCGACCCGGTCCGCTATGTGTCGGACGAGGCTGAGGTCATGGGAGATGAACAGATAGGCGAGTCCCCGGTCGGCCTGTAAATCCCGCAGCAAGTTGACGACCTGGGCTTGAATGGACACATCGAGGGCAGCCACAGGCTCGTCGCAGACGACAAGTTTCGGCTGAACGACGAGGGCGCGCGCGATGACGGCCCGCTGGATTTGCCCGCCTGAAAGCTCGTGCGGATGGCGCGCACTCAAGTCACCGTTGAGCCCAACGGCCTCCAGCATCCTAGCAGCGCGTTCCCTGCGCTCGGCTTCAGAGCCGAGGCCGTGGATTTGCAGCCCTTCCGCGACCTGAACCGAAACCCGCAAGCGTGGATCGAGCGCGTTGCGGCTATCCTGAAAGATTAACTGCAGGTCACGCCTGCGCGCCCGCCATTCCGAGTCCCCGAGGGCACGCATGTCTTGTCCGGCAAAGCGAATCGAACCACCGGTAGCTTCCAAAAGATTGAGAACGAGCTGGCCGACCGTAGATTTCCCGCAGCCGCTTTCGCCGACCAGCCCCAAGGTTTCGCCTTCCTCAATCGCGAACGAGACACCGTCCACCGCCTGGACGGTGGTTCGTTGCGCCAACAGGCCGTGCCGCGGACCGGGAAAATGTTTAACCAGACTTTCCGCTTCCAACAGGGTCACGCGGCCTGCTCCATCAAAGGCCGGTAGCAAGCGACGCCGTTCTCTAGCGGCGGCGGCCTGATCCCACATGCTCCGCGGGCATAAGAGCAGCGGGGGGTGAACGCGCAGCCGCCCGGCATTGCTGTCAAGGGGGGCACGATTCCGTCGATTGGTTGGAGCCGGTCGATGTCCTCGTCGACCAGCGGCAGACAGGCCAGGAGCCCGGCGGTGTATGGATGGCGCGGGCTTGCGAAGACCCGTTCAGCGGGTCCTTCTTCCACGACGCGGCCGGCGTACATAACTGCGACCCGCCCGGCAATCTCTGCTACCAAGCCAAGATTGTGGGTCACGAAGAGCATTGCCATGCCGAACTCGGATTGGAGCTCCTTGAGCAGCGCCAGAATCTGGGCCTGGACGGTAACGTCCAGCGCAGTCGTCGCCTCGTCCGCGATGAGCAGTGCCGGGCTCCCCGCGATGGCCATGGCAATCATTGCCCGTTGGTTCATACCGCCCGACAGCTGATGCGGATAATCGCGGGCGCGGCGAGCCGCCTCGGGAATCCCGACGCGGGCGAGCAGACCCACTGCCTCCCTCTTCGCAACCCGCATGCTGGCGCCCGTGCGCAACCGATAAGCCTCCGCCACCTGCCAGCCGATGGTGCGGACCGGATTGAGACAAGACAGCGGGTTTTGAAAGATCATGCCGATTTGCTGATGGCGGAAAGCACGCTCGGCCGGGTCCATCAAATCTCGGCCATGCAGCACTATCCGCCCGTCCGTCATGCGAACTGGATTACGCAAGAGGCCCAACACGGCGAGGCAGGTCAGGCTTTTGCCGCAACCGCTTTCGCCGACCAGACCGACCGTTTGGCCTTGTTCGATGGCAAGCGAAACACCGTGTACCGGCATCACCGCTTCGGCGGCCAGGTCAATGGAGATACTGAGGTCTTCGATGGAGATAACGGGGTTAATGGGCATCCGGGATCTACTGTCCTTGTAAGCCATGGGCAAAACAGGGCGTCGGCTGGCCAGGTCGGATTGTCGAGGTTGCCGCTGCGGGCCCGCCTTCTCGCGAGGAAAAGAGGGCGGAGCAACCGCAGCGAAAACCGCAAAGGTTATTCAACCTTTAAGTTGTAGGGACGGAAGTCCATGTAATAGAGAGAATAGGGCTGCCATTGGACCGAAGCCTTCATGGCGTAGGTCTCCAACGGATTGTAAAGCATGGTGCCCGGCGCCTCATCCATCCAGATGTCGAGCGCTGCGCGATAGGCCTCCTGCCGTTTCGCCATGTCGATTTCCGTTACCAGCACGTCCTGCAATTCGTTGAACTTTGCGGGCGCGGGCCAAGCGCGGTCCGGGAACTTCGTGTTACGCTGCACCGGGGAGAACTTACCCCATTGCGGCACGAAAGAACCCAGCGGGTCAGGCATACGGTGCGTGTTCGACCAAGGGCGGATGTGCACCCCGTCGGCCAGGGTGAGCGACCAGTTTTCGACCGGCTCCACCTTGACGTTCAGGCCGACCTCTTTCCACATCTGCTGCATCGCCTGGGCAGCTTCGAGGCTGTTCAGGTAGTAGTTCAGCGGCAACCGATAGACGATTTCCGTGCCGTCATAGCCGGCCTCCTCAAGCAGCGCCTTCGCCTTTTCCGGGTTGTATTGGAAGTCCGCATAGTCCTCCATGTACATCACGTAGGACGGCAACTGATGCCCGTTCGGCGTGTAGTTCTTGTCGTCCCACAGCGCCTCGCGCAACAGGTCGCGGTTGATGGCCAGGGACAGCGCCTGCCGGACCCGCTTGTCCTTCAGGAACGGATGGTTGTTGAAGAACACCAGCATGTGGGTGTTGTCTAACACGATTTCCGAGACCGTTACGTCGTCGTAACGCTTCAGCACTGGAATCTGATCTGGTGGCACATTGACAATGATATCGAATTCGCCGCTGACCAGCCCG
>CAYYSC010000480.1:0-2859 GCA_964474065.1 uncultured Rhodospirillales bacterium
TGAAATCGGATTCGGAGGAATCGACGAAGGCCACCGATTGCCGGGCTAAGGTTGCACGGAACAGTGGATCTTTCGCTTCGATATGGAGAAAGGTGTCACGGCCCCTGCCCGCTTCGATCCGCTGGCGGGTCACCACACCCTTAAACAGCCGCGTTTCCTGACGATTATAACCCCCGTCGATCTCGATTTCGGCCCCGGGGGCCAGTTCCGGCCCTTCGCTGATCGGAAAGTTCTGACGGGCGGCGTCTCCATCATGCAGCACCACCCGAGCGCTGGGCACTCGGTTCAGTTCACGCTGAATTTCCAATGCCACGATGCGGAACGTCCCGGGCACGGGCGTGCCGTTGCTTTTCAGCGTGAAGGTGGCAAGGCTGGTGGTGCGCGGGGGGAGACCCATGACGTGCCTCTCAGCGCAGCGGCGGCAGGAACAGGGTGGAGCCGGCCGCCACCTGGCGCACCGTATGGAGCCCGTTCGCTTCCGCGATGGAAATATAGTGGTCGGGCATCTTGTAGACGCTTTGGACCACGTTGGTCAGATGTTCGCCAGAGCGGACCACATGCGCATGTTGGATGTCCGGCGAGGACAGGTTCTTCTCCAACTCACCTTGGACGCTGTCCTTGTGCTCCTTGAAGGTGGCGGAAATTACCGCCCGCAGCGGCAACCCTTCCGGCGTAAAGAGCTTGTAGGCAACGGAGAAGCTCTCAAGCACGCAAGTCGCGACCAGCTTGCCCCAGACCAGCATCAGGTAGCGCGGGCGGTGAACATTGCCGGAAAATCCGGTGACCTGCTTGAACAGCTCGATCTGGGCAACGACGGAAAGACCGCTGCTCGGCACCGCGCTGTCCAGCGCTCCCAGGGGCGGCGGTGCAGGAGAATAGCCGGTGCCGTCGATCAGCAGGTCGAGAGTCCACTGTTTGGGTTTGATGGCCTTGAACTTGGCTTCCTGGCCGGCGTCTCCATGCGCGGGCTCCGTCGGCGCCAGTTCCACCTCGGTGGTGTCGGTATAGGTTTCCGGATTGAACTGGGCTGTAAAAGGCGGCCCGGAGGGCGGCCCCGCCTGGATGGTCTGGCTGTCGTCAAATGGCAGGATGGTGAGCTTGATCAGCATGGCCCAGGCCTTACGCCTCCCGCTCGCGGCGAAGCAGTCGCATCACTTCCGCCGCCGTGTCCTCGACCAAGCGCGCCCGGTCTTCCCGCCGTTCAGTCTCGGTCTGCTCTCGGTCTGCCGGCTCGGGGGCGCCAACCCGGGCGCGAATAATCAGTTCGGTTATGACAACAGCCATAGGTCAATCCACCCGAAAGGTTTGGTAGGCAAGTTCAAGGGTCTCGACGACAACATCGGAGTTCTCCGCGGAAAAATCGGAAACCGCCCATTTCTTCGGCCAGGCACCCGTCACGGTGTACGTTTGCAACGGTTCGTGTTCGTCATTCAAAAGCGTGACCCAGACAGTGGTGGGCTGGATCACGAGGTTTTGGACTGCGTCCTCGATCCACGCACGCACCCCGGTTGAGGTGAGCAGGCCCCGCTTCAGCACCAGATCAGGATAGCGGCCGCGCACCGGCAGCTTGTGGCTGAAGCGGTTCTCGCCACCTTCACTGAAGGTTTCCTCCTCCAACTCCATGCTCAAGCCAGATACTTCCCGAAAGCGGATATCCGCGTCTCCCGCGTCTTCCAGGTTGAATTCCACCCGGAAGTGGAAGCCCAACGGCGGTGTATAGGGCGCCATTAGAACAAGGGCTCCTTACCCGTCCGGACCTTACGGCCCGGTCCTACCCGTTCTGGATGGTGATGCCTTCGTGAGCCAGTTCGATGGTCTCGATGGCGATTTCGTTGCCGTCGGCCTTCAGATCCGTTCCCGTCACCTTGGCTGGCCATGCCTCGACGACCTTCCAGACCATGACGGGTTCGTGCGCCTCGTTCAGCAGGCTGACGATGACATCCCGCCGTTCAACCTTGTTCAGACTGACGGTGTTCCACCATTCGAAGAACAGGTTGTCCGCCGGCATGATGCCCCGCTTGAGTACGACGTTCGCGTATTTCTGCATGCCGGGGATTTTCTGTTTCGAGTACCGCGGGTTTGCGCCGTCCCGGTACTCGATGATCTCCGTCTCCACATCGAGGCCGGACACCTCCGTAAAGTTCACAGGGCCGCCGCCCCACTCAACTGAGAAGTGAAATTTGGGGAGTGGATAAGCCATATCACTGCCTCTTCATCGCAAATGGCGGTCGGGTGTCAGGAGCTGGCAAGCTTCTGCTCGAAGGTCAGAATGATGAACTCGGCCGGGCGGACCGGCGCGATCACCACGCGAACACGCATGATTCCGTTCAGGATGTCGTCCGCGGTCATGGTGACTCCCAAGCCAACCTGCACGTCGAAGGCGTCCTTCGGTTTCTCCCCCTGCAGCGCGCCCGCGCGCCATTGGGTCAGCAGGAAGTTCTCGATCATCGTGCGCACTTTTACCCACGTGTTGGCGTCGTTGCTCTCGAACACGAAGGCGGCGATGGCTTTCTCGATCGATTCCTCGATCATGATCGTGAGACGCCGCACCGGCACGTAGCGGTACTCGTTGTCGTTGCCCGCCAGGGTCCGTGCCCCCCAAACACGAATACCGCGGCCGGAGAACGTGCGGATCACGTTGACCGATTTGCCCGAAGTCGGGTCGACATTGAGTGCGTCATTCAGGGTGTTGGTAGCAGGAAGCGCCGGAGCCGTAACGCTGGCGAGCCCAATGTTCGCGGGGGCCTTCCAGACACCGCGGTTGCGGTCTGTCGTGGCATAGGCGCCGGCAACCGCAGCGGAGGGCGGTAACGTCACGAACTGGGTCTGCGCAAAGGCTTTCGCGGCGTTGTAGACAGC
>CAYYSC010000481.1:0-2852 GCA_964474065.1 uncultured Rhodospirillales bacterium
TCTTCAACACGAACACCAATAAGATCATCGTCAGCCGATTTGGCCTGGACGAGGGCTTGGCCGCGGTCGACGGGGATTTCGCCTTGCCCGGCGTTGCGGGCACCGGCGCGCCAGTGAAGCTGGATTTCCTCTTTCCCGGCGGGGCGCGCACCGGCAAACTTTTGCCGACCGGGCGTACGATGGATTCCCTCACCCTGGCGGACGGCACGGTGATCGAGGCTTCCTGCGTGGATGCCGCCAATCCGTGCGTCTTCGTTCGGGCCGGCGATGTCGGTATGAACGCGGCGGAGTCGCCGCTGGCGCTGGACGGGGACACCGCCCTGCTCGCGCGGTTGGAGGCCATCCGTCTGGCGGCGAGCGTCGCCATGGGCATCGCCCGCAACCTGGAACAGGCCGCAGCCATCCCGAGCGCGCCAAAGGTCGCCTTCGTCGCCCCGCCGGCCGAGAGCCGGACGCTCGACGGCGGCACGCTGGCGACGGACAAGGTGGACCTGCTCGCCCGCATGATCTCGGTCGGTCAGCCGCACCGGGCGATCCCGCTGACCGGCGCGCTCTGTACCGCCGTCGCGGCGAAGATCGAGGGCACGCTCGTGCACGAGGTCACACGCCCCGGTGCGGCCGTCCGCGTCGGCCAGCCGTCCGGCACAACGGTTGTGGATGCAGACGTACGGCGCCAAGGGGATGGTTCCTGGCAGGCCGACGCTGCCAGCGTCTTCCGTACCCAGCGCCGGCTCATGGGCGGATTTGTGTATGTTTCTGCCGCCAAGAACCCCATGCTGGCGGCCACTCCACTTACGAAAGCCGCAGAGTAAACCGCCATGCCTGATACCATCTCCAGCAGCGCGGGTATTCTGCCCGCCAACCTGACCATGGACCTTGCCGCCTGGATTTCCGGGTTCGACCGCGGCGAGCTACCGGCGAAAATCGAAAGCGCCGCGCGGCTCGCCCTGCTCGATACCTTCGGCGTCGGCCTTCACGGGCAAGGCGAGGCGTGGACCGGCATCGCCCGCGACTGGGCATTCGGCGCAACCGCTCCCGACCGGGATGATGCGGCCACCGTCTGGGGCGACGACGAAGCGTTGCTTCGCACCAGCGACGCCGCCTTCGTCAACGGCATTGCCGCCCATGCCTTCGAACTCGATGATTTCTGCCAGAAGTTGCATCCGGGGGCGGTGGTGATCCCGGCCGCCCTAGCCGTGGCGGAGGCGAACAGGCGTACCCTTGGGCAATTGGTGACGGCGACAGCTATCGGCTACGAGACCATGATCCGAATGTCCATGGCGCTGGACCCGAACCAAGCGCGCCTGCGCGGCTGGCACCTGACGGGTGTCTGCGGGCCCCTCGGCGCAGCGGCAGCGGCAAGCTGGCTGCTCTGGCTGGAAACGGAGCAGGCGGCGTGGGCACTCGGCCTGGCCGCAACCCAAGGTTCCGGCCTGTTCGCTTTCAATGCCGACGGCGCCATGAGCAAGCGCTTCCACCCCGGCCGGGCCGCGCAGTCGGGCGTGATGGCGGCGGAGCTGGCGGCCCGCGGCTTCTCCGGCCCGACGAAGGTATTGGAGACAGAGGACGGCAGCTTCCTGACGGCCTTCAGCGACTATGCGGACGGCCGCAAGCTGCTGGACGGGATCGGCAAGCAATGGGAGTTGCTGACGACAAACTTCAAACCGTACTCCTGCTGCGGCTCGGTGCATGCCTACAACGATTGCGGCATTGCCATCCGCAACAGACTGGGTCGGCCACCGCTGCCCGACGAGCGCGTGGTGGTAGGTCTGCCGCGCGTCGTCGATGTGCAATGCGGCTACCCCTACGCGACGGGCACCGCGCTTAACGCGCAGATGTCCGCCCGCTACTGCATCGCCGCCGCCCTGACCGATGGAGCGGTGTTGCCCGACCAGTTCACGGAGGAACGCATGGCCGCGCCGGAACTGGTGGAGCTTGCCCAGCGCATCGAAATTGTCGGTGACGAAAGGCTCGACGCCATCTATCCGACGAAATACCCCGGCTGGGTCGAGGTCCACGGGAAGGACGGCATGCTGCGCGAAGAGCGGGAGAATCCGTCCGGCGCTCACGATTCGCCAGATTACCGGGCCGGCCTGCTGGCAAAATACGAGGCCTTGCTCGGGCAGAAAGGAGCCGCCCTGAAATCCTTGGTGCTGGAAGGCGACGCCGCCACGCCGGTCGCCGACCTGCTCGCCTCCATGCGCTAAGTTCGATCAGGCCCGCCAAGGCTGGCGACAGCTTCGGCAACTTTCTTCATGAGCGTCGGCAAGGCGTATTGCGCGAACTGGTTGGGACGCGCCCAGACACTGCCAGGGGGTGGCACATCCCCTGTCCAGGTGCCGCGCATCACGGTCAGTTCCACCTCGAAATGCGTGAAGCCGTGGCGAACGGAAATGTTCTGCGTCCTCCAGTTCTCCGCCAGCGCGGCAATTGCCGGGTCGGAGGAAGAGGCGTTTTTTGTATCCCACCCCGCGGAAGGAAACTCCCAGAGGCCGCCCAGCATGCCCTTGGCAGCGCGCTGCCGCAGCGCCACTGCGCCGTCGGGGCGCTCCAACCAATAGACCGTGCCTCGGCGCAGGGGGCGCGCCTTCTTCGGTGCCTTCCGGGGAAGGATTTCGGCTACGCCTGTGGCGTGCGCTTTGCACCAGGCACGCGCCGGACAGATCAGGCATTCCGGCGCACGCGGCGCACACATGGCAGCGCCGAGGTCCATCAGGGCCTGCGCCCAGTCGCCCGGCCGCTCTGGAGACTCCAGGAGGGCGGCGGCTTGCCGGATCACCGGCTTCGCCTTTGGAAGCGGCTCCGTCACCGCAGCGACCCGTGCCACCACCCGCTCCACATTGGCGTCCACC
>CAYYSC010000482.1:0-2851 GCA_964474065.1 uncultured Rhodospirillales bacterium
GCATCGCCCGCACAATAGTAGGCGTCGACGTCATCGAGCGTCAGCCCGGCGTCTGCCAGCGCGCCGATGGCGCTTTCCATGTGGATCTGTGGGGTGGATCTATCGGGCGCTTTCCGCGTGGGATGTTCATAGATCCCCGCGATATAGGCCTTGCCTTTGAGACTCATTGGCTAAGGTTTCCTCCTGAAGCAAGTGCTCGTGGATACAAGCGGCCAGGGCATGGCAGCTTGGGAGCATCGTAGGAGGAAGCAGCGGCGGGGGGAAGAACCGTATTCGCCCCCGCAGCGGGAGAGTGGTAGCTAGAGAGAGGCCAGCTCCATTTCCGGGTCGTAGTCGATGCCGGGCACCTCTTTGACGATAGCCTGGCCGCAAACGACATGGCCCTTTTCGGGGTCATAGGTCAGCGTCGGATTGCCATAAAGCTCCCAACCTTTGTTCAGCATGGCGGTGACGCGGTGGCAGAACGCCGAATCGTCCTTGCCGGTCAGATAGCGGTAGGCGTGCATCCTCGCGCCTCAGGCCGCCAGCGCGAACTTGGTGCCGTCCAGCGTGGCAAAGAGCATCGACTCCTCGGCAGCATCCAGCGGCACGACCGGCGGGCGCGTCACGAGCCAGCCATTGTCGCCGGTGTGACGTGCGACGATGGACTTAAGCGCAGGGATCAGCACCTGGCTCTGAATGGCAAGCCGCTGGGCCGATAGCTCTTCCTGGATGGCGTCTACCGATGGAGCGTCCCTTTTCGCGAAGACCTCGGCGCAAAGCGCGGCGGTGACGTTGGCGGTTGCCGATATGCAGCCGACGCCGCCGGCGCGCAGCACGGGCAGAAGGAACTGCTCGGAACCCGCGAACACCCCGAAGCCGGGGAACCGCCGGCACATCTCCAGCATGTTGTCCAGGTTGCCCGAGCTGTCCTTGATGCCGGCGATGGTGTCCGGATACTCCTTGAGGAGCCGCTCGATCAGGTCGTGGCTGATCGGCGTCGCCGACATCTGCGGGAAATGGTAGAAATAAATGCGCAGTTTCGGATCCCCGACCCGCTGGATGACTTCCGAATAGGCAGCGTAAAGCCCATCGTCGCTCACGTTCTTGTAGTAGAACGGCGGCAGCATCACCACGCCGGCCGAGCCGACGGAAAGCGCGTGCCTGGTCAACTCCACCGTGTCCGGGATGGCGCAGGTGCCGGTGCCCGGCAGCAGCTTGTCGCCGCCGATCCCGGCTTCCGCCACCGCCTCGAGCAGCGCCCGCTTCTCCGCGACGCTGAACGAATTGGCTTCGCCGGTCGTGCCGAGGACGGCCAGGCCGTTCGCCCCCTGACGGAGCAGCCACTGGCAGTGGTCCACGAACTTTCGGGTGTTGGGGGAAAGGTCGGGGTTCATCGGCGTCAGCGCCGCCACCCATACGCCGCCAGGCTTGCTCATCGGTTTCTCCATCAAGGGATCTGTCTCTGCCGGGGCGAAACTAGCCGGGCCTGCCATGCGGGTCCAGTTTCATGGAGACGGCGGCCCAGGCGGCGTTAATAGGGGCCGGGCTCGATCTCGCTGCCGTCGAAGAAGCGGTTGGTCCGGAAACGGGAGAGGTCATGGCCGCTTGGCCGGCCCTGCACCAAGTCGGCCATGATCCGGCCGACGGCTGGCCCGATGCCAAAGCCGTGCCCGCTCAGTCCGGTGGCGTAAAAGAGGCCGGGCTGGCGGTGGTCCTCGCCAATGTAGGGCACGGCATCCGGTGTCACATCGATCATCCCGGCCCAGGCCTGGGCGATCTTCGCCTGGCCGATATCGGGGAAGCGCTTCGGCAGCCGTTCCTCGATCCGCTTGATCACGATCGGCGAAGGGTCTGGATTCAGCACCCGCTGCCGCTCGAACGGGCTCGCCTCGCCGGCCGTCCAGCGCCGCGGCGTCCCCCAGCTTCCTGGATAGCCTTTCGGCGCTGCCGGGATCAGCTTCACGTCCTTGGCCGATTTGCGCAGCAGCTTTAGGTATTTGCCGAGCCAGCGGAAGGAGTTCGGCGACAGATAGTGCTCCGCCAGGTCGCCGCTGGTGACCGTGTAGCCGCCGTCCGCCCGCCGCCGCAGGGTGAGGCCGGGCGTCGAAATGTTCGGGCCATAGGCGGCCGGCGCTTTCTCCGTCCGCGCGACGGTCGAGCGCACGGCGAGCTGCGGCAGGGAAAGCCCCGCATTGGCAGCAAAGAACGTGCTCCAGGCGCCCGCGCAAAGCACCACCTGCGCGCACTCCACCCTTCCCTTTTCGGTAATGACGCCGGCGATCTTGCCGCCCTGAAGGTCCAAGGTCCGAACGGCGCAATTCTCTACCACCAGCGCACCTTCGCGCTGCGCCGCCCGTGCCAGTGCGGGAACGGCGACGAAGGGCTCCCCCCGTCCGTCCGATGTGGTGATCAGGCCGCCAACCCAATTGCCGGGAATGTTCGGGAACTCGCGCCGCACGTCTTCCGCCGACAGCAGGCGGGTGTCGAGCTGGTGCTGTTTTGCCAGTTCGTACCAGGCTTCATGCCGCGCCATGACCGCCGGGCTGTCGGTCAGATTGAGACAGCCGCCCTGCGTGAACGCCAGGTCAGACTCTTGTGTCTCCTCGGCAAGGCCGCGCCAGATGCGACTCGACTCCATCATGATCGGCAGTTCGGCCCAGTCGCGGCCCTGCTGCCGCACCCAGCCCCAGTTGCGGCTGGATTGCTCGCCGGCGATCCGTCCTTTCTCACATACCAGCACCTTCACCCCGGTGCGGGCCAGGAAATAGGCGGTCGCGGTGCCCGCCACGCCGCCGCCGATGACGACGACATCGACCGCATCCGGCAGCGGGTCCGAGAAGCGAATTGGCGTTTCGTTATTGAACGGGAA
>CAYYSC010000483.1:0-2846 GCA_964474065.1 uncultured Rhodospirillales bacterium
CAACCCGAACGGTCGGTCCCGTTCGATGCCTTCCGCGTCGCCCTCGCCTGAGGCGCGTGAGGAGCCGATCGCTCCCACCAGGGCAATCACCATCAACACAACCACGGGCAGCATCAGTAGCCGCCGCATCCAGGCTTCCATTTGTCCTCTCCCGTCAGGTATCGCCGCTTAGAGATGTGGGGGCCGGTCAGAGCCAACAAGCGGCGCATGAATGAACAGGACTATTGCGTGAGGCCGATCACCGGTCTGTGAAACGGATCACTCCTCGTTGCACTGACCCGATGACCGGCGTAGCAGCCCGCATCAAAACCGAGCGTTATCAACTCCGGGTGCAAGCTCAAATATCGATCACGAGCCTCCCGACTGCCTGACGGTCCATAATCCTGCGCAGGGCCTGGCCCGCATCGCGGAGAGGGAAGCGCTCCGTCACCTGCGGCTTGATCGTTCCTGCCTCATACCAGCCCATCAGGTCGGCTGCCGAGCGGGCTAGAAGGTCTGGCCGGCGTTTGCGGTAATAGAACAGCGCGAAACCGAGGGCGCTGCGGTTTTTCACCAAGAGCTGATTCGCAGCGATTTTTGGAATGGCGCCGCCAGCATAGCCGATGGTGAGGTAGCGCCCGCCCCAGTCCAGCGAGCGAAAGGCCGGTTCATAGAGGTCGCCCGCCACCGGGTCGTACACAACGTTGGCGCCATCGCCGCCGGTCAGATCAAGCACGGCGGCGCGAAGGTCCGTCTCGCTGTAGTTCACGCCGTGGTCCGCTCCGTGGAGCCTCGCAGTTTCCAGCTTCTCGGCGCTGGACGCGGCAGCAATCACACTTGCGCCAAGCGCTTTGGCTACTTCCACCGCGGCGAGACCGACACCGCCTGCCGCGCCCAGCACTAGTACGGTTTCGCCCGGCTGAACCGCCGCTTGCCAGACCAGCGCGCCGTGGCCGGTCAGGTAGCTCGCGCACATGGCGGCAGCGGTCGCGTCGTCCAGCCTCTCTGGGATGCGGAAGGTCTCGGCAGCGGGTGCGACCGCCTTCTCCGCGTAGCCGCCGTCATAGACCAGGGCCATCACCCGATCGCCGATCGCAAATCCGTCTACGCCCTCGCCAATCGCCTCGACCCGACCGGCTACCTCCATTCCAGGGGCGAAGGGCAAGCTATGCTTGTTTTGATGCAGGTTTCGGATCATCAGCGAGTCGGCGAATGATGCCCCCGCCGAGCCCACGGCGATCAAAACCTCGCCCTTGGCCGGAACCGGCTCCGGTAACTCGCCGAGGGCCAGTTGTTCCGGCGGCCCGAACTCGTTGCAGACCAGGGCGCGCATGGAAAATTCCTCTCTGTTCCGGGCGGCGGCCGGAAAATCGGCCAGGGCGATTAGACCTTCGTGGGAAGCCATGCTAAAGAAGCGCGACTTGGCGGACAATGAATCGCTTTCCGGCTGCGGGCGCCGCCCGCGGCGGGGAAATTAATGTTGTCGCGCGCAGAAAACGAAATCGGAAGGAAGAAATTGTGGAGTCGGTCAAGGACGCGGAACAAATATCCAATATCGCCTTCGGCTTTATGGCGTCGAAGGCCTTGTTTGTCGCCCTGCATTTGAACGTCTTCACCAATCTTTCCGAAAGTTCGAAGACCGCCAAGCAGCTTGCCGAAGAAGCAGGCGTCCCGGAAAATCGGATGACCACCATCCTGACAGCGCTTACCGCTATCGGTCTGCTGACGTGCGAGGGCGAACACTACTGCAATTCAGCCGGCGCGGAGGCGTTTCTCGTGAAAGGCGCGCGCTACGATTTTGGCGATTATCTGCGCCTGCAGATCGACCGGCAGATGTACCCCTTCATGGCGCAGCTCGAAGGTGTGGTTACCGACGCCATGTCGCCGGACGACGTGGACAGCTACGCCAAGTGGATGGCGAACGAGCATGACGCGCGGCTTTACAGCGAGTCGCAGCACGCTGGCTCGCTGGGGCCTGGCCGTTCGCTTGCCCGGATGATCGACTTTTCCAGTGTGGACCATTTGCTGGATATTGCGGGCGGCACTGGTGGATTCGCCATTCGCCTTTGCGAGGCCAATCCGAACCTCCGGGTCACCATTCTCGACTTTCCGAACGTCGTGGCGCTCGGGCGGGAGAAGGTGGCGGAGGCCGGGCTCTCCGATCGCATCGAGTTCATCGGCGGCAATGCGCTGGAAACGGAATGGCCGCGCGACGTTGGCGCGGTGCTGATGAGTTACCTTTTTAATGGCGTGCCGGGGGAGGCAATCCCGGAACTGGCCCGCCATGCTTATGACGTAACCAAACCCGGCGGCCTCTATATCGTGCACGACTTCATGGTGGAAAACGACCGGTCCGGCCCGCCGCTGGCTGCGCTCTGGCAGTTGCAACATCTCGCCTTCACACCCGCCGCCAAGTCGATCACGCCAAGCTGGGTTTCCGGCGTGATGGAAGGTGCAGGCTTTATCGACATCGACGTGGGTGTGCTGATCCCTGGAATGACCAAGGTGGTGTGGGGCCGGAAACCGAAATAGGCTATTGGGGTGCTGCTGCTGAGGAGCGCCTTCTGATGCCCGCGAGAGACCCTGCCCTGCAAACGCTTCTCCGTACGCTGGTTGACGGCCTCGCGTCACGGGCGGGTCTGGCCAGCCCGGAGGGAAAGGCTGTGGCCCGGGTACGCGGTGCGTTGGCGACGGCGGGGGACAGCGACTCCCCTGGCGTCCGGACCACTCCGGCAGCGGCGGGACGCTGGTTTCTTCCGGCGTTGGCCGCCGCGAAGGCAAGCGGTGGCGCCGCCGCAGGGACAGCGGCAGCGCTGGAGGCGCTCGAACCAAGGATCACGTGGTACTGCCGGCAAGAGAGTGAACCG
>CAYYSC010000484.1:0-2844 GCA_964474065.1 uncultured Rhodospirillales bacterium
GGGGTCATCAACGATGCGGAAGCAGGCAAATGGCCGGCGGCGCTCTGGAATGCGCTGGAGGAAAGCGGCCTGACGCTTACCTGGGTCTCGGATGAGATCGGCGGGGCCGGCGCCGAAATAAGCGATGGGTTCGACGTGCTGAAGGTCGCCGGCGCATTCGCCGTGCCCGTGCCCCTCGCCGAGACGCTGCTGGCAGGCTGGTTGCTCGGGCAGGCGGGCGCGCAGGTACCGATGGGTCCGATGACCGTCGCGCCGGCGAGCGCCGAGACCCGGCTCCGGCTTGCCGAAGGCAGGCTTTCGGGCACTGCCCACGCCGTACCCTTTGCGCGTAACGCCGAGCACATCGCCGTTCTCGCGCGGGAGGACGACAGCTGCATGGTGGCGTTGGTCCGGCGCGCGGACTGTTCGGTCGTGCCGGGAACCTCCCTGGCGGGAGAACCGTCCGACGATGTCTCTTTCGATGATGTGATGCCGATCAGCGCCTTCGCTGCTCCGACAGGATTGGACGAAGCGGCGCTGGAAGCATTTGGCGCCACCGTCCGCTGCGCTCAGATGGCGGGCGCCATGCAGCGGATCCTCGACCAGTCGGTGCAGTATGCCCTGGAGCGCGAGCAATTCGGCCGGCCGATCGCCAAATTTCAGGCAATCCAACACACGCTCGCGGAATTGGCGGGCGAGGTTGCGGCGGCGGGCGCAGCCGCGGATGCCGCGGCAGAAGCGGTCTCTGCCGAGGGCGCCTTAACCCGGCATGGCTGGAACGAAGCGGCGCTCGCCGAAATCGCCACGGCCAAGGTGCGCGTTGGCGAGGCAGCCACGAAGGGCTCCGCCATTGCGCATCAGGCACACGGCGCGATGGGTTTCACCTATGAGCACTCGCTGCACCACCGCACCCGGCGGCTCTGGACTTGGCGCGACGAGTTCGGCAACGAATCCACTTGGTCCCTCCGTCTCGGCCGGATGGTCGCCAAACACGGTGCCGACGACCTATGGTCTTTCGTGACCGGCACTTGAGGAAGATGGAAGCGGCCGCTTATTCTATGGCCGCTTTTTCCGCTGCTTTGGCGCGAAAATACGGCATGGCCTGCTCCGCAATGGCCGCGGTATTGGTCCCGGCCTGAAGGCTCGGCATGGTGCTGAACTGGCTCTTGGTCAGCGAGTTATTGAAGCCCGAAAGTTCCGCTGCGGTCCAGATCCCCACCGAATGGCAAACCGGATGCATGTCCCGCAGGTGCGTCGCCTCCAGCATGCCCAGATAGCAAAGGCGAGGTCTGTGGGATGATCGAGCGGGTCCGGCGTCTCCGGCGAACCCCGGGCGGGATGGTCCGGCGCGATGAGATCGACGGTTGCCGCGACCTTGGCATGCCAGGGCGCCCAGCCGTTGGAGCCGCCCGCACCGTGCAGGAAGAGCACGGGCGCAGCCGGCCCCGGCGCGGCGGTACGGCAGGGGGAAGCCGAGCACGTCCAGGTGCTGCGTTTCGGGTTGGGGCGGCGTCATTTCTCCGGCCGATTGGTTTGATTTCTTTACCGGACAGTCTAAGGCTGGGCAGCTGAAGTTACCAAGCTTCCCGCTTCGCGCGGATCGTCATGAGAGCTATGCTGCGGGAAAAATAGGAAGCAACAATGGTGCTTCCGCGCCTGGAAAGGAAACGTCCCGATGCGGCCCGAAGATATCCTGGAGGGGAAGAACCGCCCCTTCACCGGCGAGGAATTCCTGGAAAGTCTACGCGATGGCAGGGAGATCTGGCTCTACGGCGAGCGCGTTGACGATGTGACTACGCACCCTGGCTTTGCCAACGCCGCCCGCTCGCTGGCCCGCCTTTACGATGTTCTGCACGATCCTGCCAGCAAGCAGGTGCTGACCTGTCCCACCGATACCGGTTCCGGCGGCTACACCCACCGCTTTTTCCGGGCGGCCAAGTCGGGCGAGGACCTTCTTGGCCAAAAAGAGGCCATCGCCGCCTGGGCCCGGCTGTCCTACGGCTGGATGGGCCGGAGCCCGGATTACAAGGCGAGTTTTCTTTCGACGCTCGGGCCGAATGCGGAGCTTTACGGCGATTGGGCGGACAATGCCCGGGCTTGGTATAAGCGGGCGCAGAATAACGTGCTGTTCATGAACCATGCGATCGTCAACCCGCCGGTCGACCGGCACAAGGCCGCCGATCAGGTCAAAGACGTCTATGTCACCATCGATCGCGAGTCCGACGCCGGCATCTATGTCTCCGGGGCCAAGGTGGTGGCGACCGGTTCGGCGCTGACGCACTACAACTTTCTCGGCCAGAATCTCTCGGCGGAGATCACAGATACCGATCTCGCCACCATGTTCATCGCCCCAATGAATTCGCCCGGTATCAAGCTGATTTGCCGCCCGTCCTACGAGTTGGCGGCCAAGACCATGGGCACGCCGTTCGACTACCCCCTTTCCTCGCGGTTCGACGAGAACGACGCCATTATCGTCTTCGATAGTGCCTTCATACCCTGGGAGAACGTCCTGGTTCACCGGGACCTGGACATGCTGATGAGGTTCTATCCGGAGTCGGGCTTCTTTAACGGCTACACCTTCCAGGCCTGCATTCGCATGGGCGTGAAGCTGGATTTCCTGACCGGGATGATCTGGAAGGCGCTCCGCGCGATCGGCTCGGACGCCAATAAGGGCAGCCAGGTGATGATGGGTGAGGTGGTCGCATGGCGAAACCTGTTCTGGGGCCTTGCCGAGAGCATGGCGGCGACGCCCGAGCCTTGGAAACACGGGCATGTGCTGCCGAACGCCCGCACCGGCGCCGCCTACCGCGTGTTCGCCACGGAGGCCTACCCCAAAATCAAGAACATCGCCGAGAAGATCTTGGC
>CAYYSC010000485.1:0-2837 GCA_964474065.1 uncultured Rhodospirillales bacterium
ATTCGAGGAACAGCGGCCCGCCATCCATGTCGATGCGGATGTTACGGCCGGTGAGGCCGCGCCGCACGCTCGCGACCACGGCAGCGCAGGCGGCTGAACCACAGGCGCGGGTGATACCAACCCCACGCTCCCAAACGCGCAGGCGGAGTTGTCCCGGTCCGGTGAGGCTGGCGAAGCCGATATTCGCTCGGGCGGGGAAGATGGGGTGATGCTCCAACCCCGGCCCGACATCCGCCAAGAATCCCGCTTCGGCATCTTCCACGAAGAATGTGGCATGCGGATTGCCGATGTTGGTCGCCACTGGTGCCGGCAGGTCATCCCGGTTCAGCGGTACGGCCAGCGTATCGCACTCACGGGCGAGGGGAATTTCACGCCACTCTGTGCGGGCGGCCCCCATGTCCACGGTGAATCCGTCGATGGTCTTGCCCCCATAAAGCAGGCCGGCGACCGTCTCGATAACGATGCGGTCCCTTCCGGTTTCGTCGGTGAGCAGCTTGGTGATGCAGCGGGTTGCGTTTCCGCAGGCTTCCACTTCCCCACCATCCGCGTTCCGGATTTCCATGAAAGCGTGGGCGTCCCGGGAGCGGGGCGGGCGTATAATGATAAACTGATCGCACCCGACTCCGGTGTGGCGGTCCGCGATGCGCCGCACCTGCGCCTCGCTGAGGTTCACCGGGGATTCGCGCGCGTCCAGCACGACAAAATCGTTGCCGAGGCCGTGCATCTTGCGGAAGGGGAGAGGCGCCATCGTCATCAGCGCGTGATATAGAACCGGGGACTAGGGATGTCTATTGCCCACGCGGCGAGAAGGACATTACACCGTTCCCCCCTCTTTCTTCTGGTTCGGATCTTCCGGCGTTTTCCGGTCCGGCCCTCCGGGAGGCTCGGCGGGCGGTACAAACCTTTTTGGATGCAGCTCCGCCAGCTTCAGGGAGGCCGAGAGCAGAAAGATCGCAACCGGTAAGGTTAACAATTTCAGCACCGCTTCCCAAGAAAGCGCCGGTCCTGTTACGATAAACGCTTCCAGCGCGACACGTAGGAACAAGACGAACAGCACGACAACGATGACTTCGGCCAGTGTCTGCTTCAATTCGCCAATCCCAGCGACCCGCAGCCATTTTGGAATGCCCAGGTCTTGGCTATGCCGTTCGGCGCGCACAAATAGAGAATAAATCCCGAAGGCAAAATAAAGCAGGACAATCGCGACTAAGAAGCGATCAAGAGCACTGATCAGCTTGATCGTAGACTCATCGGCCATAGGAAGGTCGCCCGTCTCCATGCGGACCTGTACGAAGACGGCCTCCACTGTTTCCACTAATCCAGTGTACATCATCAGAGCGGAACCAACCACTGACGCAATCACTGCCACAAAGGGCAGCATGCGGACCCAGATGACGCATTTGCGTTCGAAACGTTCGAATTGGCGAATATTCATTCTGACTCTTGTTGTTCAGGGCCCGAAGCCCTGATTTATGGACGGTGCGCTCTTTTCGCTACCAAAAGCTGGACGCCATCCGGTCCAAGTTCTTCGGCATGGACCGTTCCGGCAGGCACTTCGCACCAGTCGCCAGGCGAATAAGTCTTGCAGGTGCCGGCTATCGTCAGCTTGATCGAGCCGCCCGTTACCATGACCCGGGCGTCGAAATCGTGGGTGTGCGGCCCCTCATCGCCCGCCGTCTTTAGGTCACGCCGATAGAAGTCAGTGTAGCCTGCCGCTTCGGCATCCGCCCTGAAGGCTTCGATTTCCACGGGGCTGTATCCTTTATTCAGCAGGAACCGTTTCCACTGCGGGACGGCGACGCGGCAGAATGCTGGCGGTGATCAGCACCAACGCGGCGCAAGCGGTGAGGGTCCAGAACAGAGCGTAGAAGCCGCCGCCATGGTCGTGCATGTACCAGATCGTCGGCACGGCCAGGGAACCTACCCCCAGGTTCAAAATGTATTTTACCGAGAACACGCGCCCGCGCACGGCATCCGGCGTGTAACGCGTGATAAGAGCATCGGTGATGGGGATTTGGCCGAACACGGCCAGCATCATCACGAAACTCGCGGCGAACAGCGGCCAGTCGGTCTGGGTGGCCACGATGGGCATCATCGCGACTTGCAGCGCCACCGTGACCAACAGCACGGGCTTCACCGGCCAGCGGTCGATGGCCAACCCGCTCGCTAGTTGGGCGAAGCTGGCTGCCGCATAAACGATCGCCGCCATGGCGGTGAACCCGACAATGTTGTCGGCGATGCCGGTCAGCCGCTCATCGAACAATTTGGGCAGGGCTACGGTAGTGGAATTGAATACCAGGCCGCCGATGAGGGTCATCACCGCGACGACCGCCAGCACCCTCTGCCAGCCAAGAGTGAAATTGACTGGCTCCTTGCGGGCCTTGCCACCACTGGGCGCAATGCTGTAGCCGGCCTTGGCGAAGAAATAGAAAGCCGTGCCGATCCCGATGGCGATCATGCCAGGAACGATGAACGCCATGCGCCAGTCAAATGCCGCGATCAGCGCACCGGTGATCAATGGCGCGCCGGCCACGCCCATGTTCCCGAAGATGCCGTTCACCCCCAGGCGGAGGCCCAGCCGCGGCGCCCCCTGAACCAGCATGGCGATCCCCACGGGATGGTAAATCGCAGCGAAGAGCCCCAACAGGGCCAGCCCGATCCCGATCTCTTCTCCACGCAGCACCAGCAGCACCACAAGGAACGCGAAGAAGGAGTTACATGGGATGAAAGAATTGTATGAGCTCATGAAAGCGTATGGTGTACATTCCTCCAACCTATCGCTCAGTAGTTATGAGCTATTCGAGCTAACAAGAGGAAAGGTTTCCCCCGTGCTGAGG
>CAYYSC010000486.1:0-2832 GCA_964474065.1 uncultured Rhodospirillales bacterium
TCTACACGGCTCTGAACACTCTTTCCCTACACGACGCTCTTCCGATCTCCCGTCCCGTTGTCGGCAGGCTTGTACGGTGTCGGTTTGGCGCATGCCGCGAGAACCACGCCAAGCACGAGCACGGCGGCCAGGCGCAGGCAACAGGCTCTAACCATGTCAGCGCCCTCCGGCGACTGCGAGCGTATGGCCGGTAATATAACTTGCCTCGTCCGAGGCCAGGAAAACAGCAGCGGAAGCCACTTCGGCCGGGGTGCCGAGCCGCCTGAGCGGAGTCATCTTGCTGGGGCTGAATTCCACGGTTTCGTCCATCTTCCGTAAAAAGGCGCCCGCGCGTTCCGTATCGATCGGGCCGGGCGCGATGGCGTTCACCAGTATGTTGTATTCAGCCAGTTCTAGAGCAACATCCCGCATGAAGCCATGCACCCCGGCCTTGGCTGCGGAATAGGCACTGCCACCCTGGTAATAGGCGGTCCAGGGGGTTCCCTCGCGGGCGCCCGAAGACAGACAAAGAATCCGCCCGCTTCGTTGCCGCTTCATGTGCCTGGCCGCAGCCCGCGTACAGAGGAAGCTTGCACGGAGGTTGAGGCGGATGACGAAATCCCAGTCCTCGACGCTCATTTCCCAGATCTTGGCATTTCGGCTGCCACCGAGGTTGTTCACCAGGATATCCAGCCCACCGTAACTACCGATTGCGTTGTAGACCAGCGCCTCCGCGTTAGCCTCTTTGGTCAAATCGCCGACGGTAACGACAGCCTCGCCACCGGCAGCATGGATGGCGTTCGCCGTCTCTTCCAGCGCCGCCCCGTCGATATCGCCCAGGGCGAGGCGGGCGCCTTCGGCAGCGAAACGCTCGGCAACGGCCTTACCGATGCCCTTGCCGGCACCTGTGACCACGGCAATCTTGTTGGTAAGGCGGGACATGGCCATGATCCTTCTATTCTGACCCTTGATCGGCGGCCGCAACAAACGGCCTGTCGCGGACTCTACCAGACGCGGCTTCAGAAAGGGCGCGGGCGAAAGGCAAACCCCACGCTAACTTGCCCTAGATAACGGCAACGCCAGTGCCGGGCCTGTCAACCGCGCGACGATCCGTTCAACGGAAAAGCCGCTTACCAGGACATTGCGGTACAATGAGCCTGGGGCCGCTTTGGCCGGAGACGCGGGCTGCCGAGCGGCTTTCGCCGGGCCTGCGAGGATGATAAAAGCAGAAAAAGCGGTTTGCTTTCTGCGATGGCTTTATGCCTGTCCGTCCACCGACGGGGTTCGCCGACCATCCGAACGGCGCTGATTTACCATCAGAGGCGGCTCCGTCGTGGCACTTGGCAAGCCCCATAAGACTTCAGCCCATGTATCCGGCGAATGGATTTCGGAAATGAAAAATCTACACAGCTCCACCTTCTCTAGCGGCAGCAGTTAAGGATGCTTTAATTTCTTTTATAAAGATCGGGATGGCTCCGATGATACATTACGCCGATCAACAGAGGCTTATTAAGCTCTGATGAGCCTTGACCACCCACTCCATGAGAGTTGCGCAGCTTTGGTCCAATAACCGAAAGAGCCAATACAAAATGAAACCGCAAATCGTTATCCATATAGGCGCAAACAAAACTGGCAGTTCTGCAATACAAAGCTTTATTCGTGCAAATATAGATCTACTCACTACCGCCGGATATTTGGTTCCTGATAGCGGATTGGGGCTCAGCAACCGTATTACAGGTGAACATGTATTTGCGCTGCAGCGGTTTATTAACGAGAACGATCCCAACGGTTTAACTGCAGCTGTCCAGGATTTGGTATCGAAAGCGGAACAAAAAACCCTGCTCCTGTCAGCAGAAAATCTTTCTAATCCAGGAAGACATCAGTTTTTTGCCGGTGCTGCGAACCAATTTGCAATCAGGATCATACTTTATATTCGTCGGCAAGACGACATGATTACTTCATCATGGCAACAATGGCAATCCAAGATCACTGACGATTTCGAAGCTTGGCTAATTCCCGCCCTTCAGACTATTGGCCATTGGGACCGCCTTGTCAAGAATTGGGAAAGTATAGTAGGCTCCGGCAATGTAACAGTGCGCATTTTTGAAAGATCCGAATTCCCTGACGGCAATATCATGCTGGATTTCCTCGATTGTCTCGGAATCGATCACACTGATGCCTCCGTCGTTTTTCCGAAGGAGGACATCAACCCATCCTTCAGCGATGTAATCACGGATTTGGTCGCGGGCAATAAATTACTATTCAGGGATGCCAACGACAACGAATTCTTTCAAATGCTTCTGGAGCTGACCGGTCGCCGATACATTGAAGGAAAGAAGGTTTCGCTGCTTTCCCCAAAGCAACGCGAGCAGATTATAAGATATTATTCAGCAGAAAACGAGAAGCTTCGAGCTGAATTTTTCCCAGAACGGGATGCTCTTTTCAAGCCAATCGAACATTCCAGATACCGCTATCTGAACAGAGAACAAATGGATCGCGAGCAAAAGCAGCTTCTGATGTCACTTATATTTTCCCTCTGGAAAAAAACGAAACCCTGAAACTGGAAATCTCCCAAAAACCGGCGCTGGTGCGAATTTTGTTATTCCATAGAGGCAGCGGCTCAAGGAGTCGCGCGAGAGAGCATTGCGCTGTGGGGCCGTGTCAGTAATGCCGCTCTCAAGAGTGGGGCCTTCATCCGGTCAGGAATGCCAATCCCCGACGACGCGCTGGCAGCCATTGGCGCCGACGAAAGAGGGTTCGTTTCGGACAGTCTTGTTCCACGACCGCCCGGCGTCTGGAGCTGGACAGCTTCTTTAATCAGTCAAGCAGGCTGGTTGGCCAAGCGGCGTTGGT
>CAYYSC010000487.1:0-2826 GCA_964474065.1 uncultured Rhodospirillales bacterium
TGGCCGGGTCACGGCCTGCTTTTTCTGCCGCCGCCGCGAGCTTCGCCGCCGCCGCATCGTAGGTCGCCAGCGTGTCGAGCGGCCAGCGGGGATTGCCCGCAATCGGATACCAGACGTCGCCCAGAGCCGCGAGCCGTCGCAAGGCGCGGCCGCTCTCGCCGCCGACCCAAATCTTCGGCCCGCCCGGCTGTATAGGCTTCGGCGTGAAATGGATGTCGGCGAAATGGACGTGCTTGCCTTGAAAACTCGGGTTTTCTTCCGTCCACAACACCTTGAACGCGCGGATGTATTCGTCCGTCACTGCGCCGCGTTCCTCGAATGACGGTGTTTTTAGCAACTCGAATTCCTCCCGCATCCAGCCGGTGCCGATGCCGAGCTCCACCCGGCCGCCGGAAAGCTGGTCAGCCGTCGCAATGGCCTTCGCCGCCAGCAACGGTTCCCGGTGCGGCACCACCATGATCGAGGTGAGCAGCCGCGCGCTCTTGGTCACGCCGGCGAGGAAGTTCAGCAGGGAAAGCTGTTCGAAGCATTCACCGGTACGCCCGCCCGGAAATCCGCCATCGGGGCTGTAGGGATAGGTGGACTTGATGCTCCGCGGAACGACGATATGGTCGGAGACTGTGAGCACGTCGTAGCCGTGCGTCTCCGCGTTCTCGGCGATGGCGCGAATTCCCTGCGGATTGGCGAGAGGCCCGCGGTGGGGGATGGACAGACCGAATTGCATGGCCGCACCTCCTTGCTTGGTTGTTTGTCTGCCATACTGCCCGTTCCGATGCGACCTGGACAGGGGTGAACGGGCATTCCAGACTGGAAAGACCTTCCAATCGTCTCTCCCGACGGAGCCAAGACATGCCAACCGACGCGCCCGCCATTCCACGTTTTGACGATAACCCGGCCAACTGGAAAGGCTCTGACCTCGCGGCCGCGCCAGAGCGCTGGACATTCGAGTTGACATCTGAAGAGTTGGCGGACCTGGACCGAGTAATTGAGCAACAAGGCTCTCGTACCGATGACCTGACCAATCTGACTCGCTCCGATCTGCCGCTGCCGGCCCTTGGCGAGCGACTGGATCAGGTGCGCGTGCAATTGCTGGACGGGATTGGCCTGGCGCTGCTTCGTGGGTTCCCGGTGGAGCGTTATACCTTGCGGGAGGCCGCCACAGCATACTGGGCTGTAGCGCTGCATCTCGGCGATCCAGTCTCCCAGAACGCGGGCGGACATGTTCTGGGTCATGTCCGTGACATCGGTTTCGACTATGGCCGCCCCAGTTCCCGTGGCTATCAGACTTCTGCCCATCTGTCGTTCCATGCCGACTGGGGCGATGTGGTCGGGCTGCTTTCGGTCCGGACGGCCAAGTCCGGAGGGCTTTCCAGCGCCGTCTCCTCGACTGCCCTCTACCATGCCATGGTCGACCGGCATCCGGATTTGATGCCGGCGCTGCTGGAAATCGTTTACCGGGACCGGCGGGACGAAATCCCGGAAGGACGGCAGCCTTGGTACCGGATCCCGGTGTTCATGCCGCAGCATGGGCGCGTATTCTGCCAGTATGTGCGCAGCACTGTCCGCAAGGCCCAGCGGTTTCCCGACGTACCACGCCTGACGGCACAGCAGGAAGCCGCCTTCGACGCCCTCGACGCCCTCGCCAACAGCCCGGAGTTCCGGCTCGACATGGAGTTCCGTCCGGGCGACATGCAGTTCCTCTGCAATCACTGGATTCTGCACAGCCGCACCGAATACGAGGACTGGCCGGAGCTGGAGCGGCGGCGGCACCTGCTGCGGGTCTGGGTTGCCTGTCCGGGTGGGCCGGAAATGCCAGCCTATTATGACGAGCATCAGCCGCTCAGCGCAGCAGGCCGGCCGCAGGGAATTCGCAGTCCGGGGGTACCTCTGTCGGCGCCATTGGAAGCAGTAGACGGCGGCGCCGGTGACAGCAACAAACGGGAAAAAGCCCCCTCCGGCGCCTGAGAGAGTGGCAGGGCTACTAGCTATTGACGAATAAATCCGGCAAATAGCGCGCGACCTTTAGAGAGTGAGGAACCCATGAACGTCCGCCCCTCCGGCCGTGCGTCCGACCAGTTGCGCACCGTCATCTTCGAGCCCGGTTTCAGCCTGCACGCCGAAGGTTCCTGCCTGGTCAAGTTCGGCAACACGCATGTTCTCTGTACCGCTTCCGTGGAAGACCGCGTGCCGCCATTCATGCGCGGCCAAGGTCGGGGCTGGGTGACAGCGGAATATGGTATGCTCCCCCGGGCAACGCATACACGGGGCGACCGGGAAGCAGCGCGAGGCCGTCAGTCTGGCCGAACGCAAGAAATCCAGCGACTGATCGGCCGGGCGCTTCGCTCCGTCGTCGACCCGAAGGCACTGGGCGAAGTGCAAATCAAGATCGACTGCGACGTTATCCAGGCAGACGGCGGCACGCGCACTGCCTCCATCACCGGTGCCTATGTGGCGCTTTACCAAGCCTGTCAGCACTTGCAGAAACGCAAGGTGATCTCCACGATTCCGTTATCCAGCGAAGTCGTTGCCGTCTCTTGCGGGGTCTACAAGGGGGAGCCGGTGCTTGACCTAGATTACGCGGAGGACGGCAGCGCCGATGCGGATGCCAACTTCGTCATGACTGGCCGTGGCGAGATTATCGAGGTGCAGGCGACTGGAGAAGAGTTGCCCCTTTCGCGAGACGCTTTCAACACCCTGATGAATTTGGCGGAGAAGGGCTGCAATGAGTTGGTCCGTATGCAACGGCGAGCGATCATGAGTATGAGCGGCTTAGGTACCCTGACCGGAAAAGGAAATAAAATCGTACCTGCCAACTCCACCACCATA
>CAYYSC010000488.1:0-2816 GCA_964474065.1 uncultured Rhodospirillales bacterium
GCCTGCTTCGTGTCGCCGGTGCGCGTGCTCCCCGAACGCAGCATTCGCCAATGCGGCCAGGATCAGGACAAGCTTGATCTGAAAGGCAGGGTGCATGGCGTATTCACTGGCCCGGACACTGAACAACAGGAGCCCCATCGCCAGCGCGAGAACCAGCCCGAAAGCCGCCGTTCTGCGCGCCGTGCGAATCAGCGGCTCAAGCGGGATGCCACGCCAAAGGCCAAGCAGGCGCAGGTCCACCGGCGTGATCCCGCCCAGCAGCAGAGCCAGCCCGACGATGTGGAGAGCATTGACGAGCGGATAAGAATAGGTGGAGGCGCGCAGATGCTGGGCGAGCGCCGTGGCCTCCAGCGCCTCCCACACGGGAGATCAGTCGCGGTTCGGATACAGATTGTAGAGCCGACCGCCCACCGTCACGCGTTCTGCCTTCACAACTTTTTCGTCCGGGTCTGCGGAGCGGTGGCCGACGATAATGATTTCGGTACCCTCGGAAAGCGTTTCGTCCTTAAGGCCCACTCGGTCGTGCCGCCACGGCTGGCCGACCTCGACCGTCCAGATTTCTCCGTCGGCGTCCACCTTCAAAATGCCATGCGGATTGCCCAGTTCCGCCCTCTGGATGATGCCGGTGAGTTCGAAATTGCCATCCGCCGTCCAGCGCCAACCATGATGCGCCGAGGCAGGGGCAGCCATCCCCACTACCAAGATGAAAAGCACCATCATCTTCAGAATCGAACGTCGTATCGCCACGTCGCTGCTCCTTTCGCTTTGACCAGCACGAACCTAGAAGAATGTCCAAATCGCTGCAGCGACGATGCCTTGCACGGCGCATGCCAGCCAGAATAGCCGCAGGGCCGCGTGGATGTCAGCCGCCCCGCAATCCCGCCGTCCGTCGGGGTGAAGCCATGTTCCGTGCCGGTGAGTGGCCGGATCGCCCAGCCGCAGATCGAGCGCGCCTGCCATCGCCCCCTGCGGCCAGCCTGCGTTCGGCGATACCTGCTCCGGGCCGTCGTGCCGGCCAGCGCGCCACGCCGCCCGCCAGTCGCGTTGATCCAATGCAGCCGCCCCAACGAGGAGCAGGGCCGCCCAGCGCGCCGGCACATAGTTGGCCACCATGTAAGCGTTCTCCGCCATCCAGCGGAACTCACCCCCTACCCCCGGTTCGCGCGTCAAGATCAAGGCCGTCAGCCGCAGGGCAGTATAGGCAAGTATCCCGGAAAGACCGAAAACCATATAGGCAAGCACGGGCGCGGCAGCCCCGGTAACGAGCCCCAAGGCCGTGCCCTCAATCGTAGCGCGGGCCAACTCGCTTTCGTCCCTCAGGAGGGGTTCCCCTTCACCCATAACAGGGCTGACGCGTTCGGCAATCCCCCCGTCCGCCACATCTTGCGCCACCTGACGGATCTGCTGAGCGGTAGAAGCTTGCGCGAGAAAGGCCGCGACAACCGCAATCTCGACCAATGCGCCGAAGGGGAGCGCGGAGGCTATCTCTTCGATCAGCCAGCCGGCTGCCGCCGCACCGCCCGCGATCAGCGCCACGGTTGCAAGCCCGCCAAGACGCCTGGCCTGCGGCTCTCCGCGGTTCCATCGCGGTTCACACCATGCCAGTGCTCGCCGGCACCATTCCTCCGGCCGACCGGTCTGTCGCCACAACCATTCCTTGTCGCTCCAGAAAGCGTCCAGGACGAGCGCGATGACCAGCCAACCGGCTCTTTCGGGCATAAAGTGAGGATCCTCCCTTACGGTGCCTCCGGCAATCCGGCAGGCATGGTTAACATGGAACCGCATCTCTGGAACGCCAAGGCCTTGCCGCGCTGAACTGGCGCCTCCTGGCGGAGACCGGTAGAGATGCCACGCCCTCGTCTTTCAGGAGCAAGCCATGCCCAGCCCGCTTTCCGCCGTGGCGGAGCTTTATCACCAGTATTTCACCGGCCTCATCCTCGCGGTGTCGCTGCAACGCGGACGCCATGACGCCGGCGAGTGGATGTTCCGCGTCTTCCGCCACCAGCATCACGAAAAATTCCTCTCCAGTTTCGACAAGTTGGGCCTGACCGGCATGCCGGATGCCGTCGCCTGCGCCGCCTACCATTACCTGTCGAATAGCGTCGGCGGCGTCGGCGTGGAATTCATGAGGGAGAGCGACCGGAAGGCGTGGGTGCGCTTCGTGCCGCCGCGCTGGGTTTACCCCGGCGCCACCATCTGCGGGGTCCCATCGGAGGTGAGCCGCGGCATGCTGCGCGGCTGGTACGCTCAGAACGGGGGCAGTCTCAGGAATCCGCGCCTCGGTTTCGTCTGCACGGCGCAAACGACGGACGGCCAGCACGGCCTTGCCGGGTATTTCCTGGAACACGACCGCGAACTGGCACCGGAGGAACGATTGCGGTTCTCGCCAGGCGAATTGCCGCCTGAATTCGATCCCGCTTCAGCGCCGCAACTTCCGGCCGCCGAATGGCCCGAAGAACGGCTGGCGAAGGCGAACCGGAACTATGCCATGGAATATGTCCGCACCGGCCTGCCGCGGATGGCAGAACTGTTCGGGCCGGCGGAAACGACGTCGATTGCCGGGCACGCCGCCCGCCAGATCGGGGCTCAGACCTATCTGGAAACGGCTTCGGGCCTTGGCGTGTCTGGCAACACACCTTTGGCTTTCGCGCGCTTCCTAGCCGCCATGGCGGAAGCCGAAGGGGATACGGCGGAAATCGAGGAGGAAGGCGGAACCGCAGTCGTCCGGCGCGCCGGCTGGCGATTGATGCGCAACCTGCCGACTCAACACGGATGCGTGTTCGATGCCTGGAACGGTTTGTTCGAAGGCGCGCTCA
>CAYYSC010000489.1:0-2815 GCA_964474065.1 uncultured Rhodospirillales bacterium
GTCGGCATTGCCGAACGCGGCCTTGGCCTCCGACTGGCAGCGGGCAAAGGCGTCGTCGATCTCGTCCGCCGAGAGCACGGCGCGCGTCCCACGCCCTCCGCCGCCGGCCACGGCCTTGATGATCATGGCCCCGTCTTCGCCCAACTCCGAGAAGAAGGCGCGCGCCTCCTTCAGGCTCACCGACCGGTCAATACCGCGCATTACCGGCACGTCCGCCGCCACCGCCGCTTCCCTCGCGCGGGCCTTATCGCCAAACAAACTGAGATGCTCCGGGCTGGGACCGACAAAGGTCAGCCCCGCCGCCGAGCAGGCTTCGGCAAAGTCCGCCCGCTCGGCCAGGAAACCGTAGCCAGGATGCACCGCATCGCAGCCCGCCGCCTGCGCTGCCGCGATCACGCTTTCAATGTTCAGATAGGCTGCTGCACCCACCCCCTCTAGCTGCACCGCCTCGTCCGGGATGCGCGTATGAAGGCTCGCAGCGTCATCCTCCGAATAAACCGCAACGCTGCGGATCCCGAGGTCGGCGGCGGCGCGGGCGATGCGGATGGCGATCTCGCCCCGGTTGGCGATCAACAATTTCGCAATGGGCATGGGCTTCCTCAAGGGATGTTGGCGCCGCGTTTTGCGGCGCTTGGTCTTGAGGATTAGCCTAGGCAGGGAACTGGCCCGTGCCTAGATCATATGGGGTTGTTGTGGCCGCCCGCTCGCGGTTGACTATTCCGCAGCTAAGGCTTGGCGTCTCTCCAGAAGGGTCAACCGCCACATCTCGCGCGAATACTGATCGTAGTCGTAGCCAGTGGCGGAGTGGATGGTGCAGCGGTTATCCCAGCCCACGACATCACCCGGCTGCCACTGCCATTTGACTGTGAATTCCGGCCCGGTGATTTCAGGCAGCAGGCCGCGCAGGATCTGCACACTCTCATGCTCCACGCCCTCCAAGTCGCAGATGTCGAGTTGCTCCTGCGAGATCTCCTCTCCCTTCGGCAGGATGGCGCAGGTCGAGCTGTTCAACCCGTAGAGCGCCGGCTCGCCGCTCACCGGATGCCTGAGGACGACCGGCACGCGGTTCGGTGGGTTGGCCGCGCGCTGTTCCGGCGTCAGCACGGGATAGTCCGGCGAATAGAGGCTGATCTTCTTGTCATGATGGGCGAGCGAGCAGACGGCCTCCAGCCCCTCCAGTCTTGCCCTGGTCGCTTCGTCGAGACTGGCGAAGGCGCGGCGCATGTCCGCGAACAGGGTCTCGCCACCCTCTAGCGGCGCCTTCTTGCAATGAAAGACCGAGCCGATTGGCGGATGCTCGCGGAAGGTTGAATCCGTGTGCCAGACCGGGCGGCGGGTTTCCGGGTCGTAGCGCATGTCCGCGTCACTGCGGAGCTGCGGCACTCTCGCCAGTTGCGCTTTCAGTGCGCCGGATTCGTCCCGGATATTGCCGATCCGGAGAATCGGAAAGCCCTGGACCATCTTCTCTTCGCGGGCGGTCATCCCTGCGTACTCGACCGCACCGAAAACCGCCGACCAGGCGACCGGTTCCTCTGGCGCCAGCTCCGCCAGGTCACCGCCGCGCACGGCAAGCAAGCCGCCGTGACTCGTCCAGAGATCGAATGCGTCCCGTTGGAACGCCGGATCGTTCAAGTCACGGCGATGGACGCCCTTGATCACCACACCGAAATCGCCGTTCAAGGCGGCAGTCTTACGGTCCATACGCTTGGTTTCCTTCAGTCCGAGCTGCGTCGAATCCCTTCAGCGATAGTAATCCGCCCGAAACCAGTGGTCGAGAGGTTCGGACCCGGCAGGCCGCAGATGCGCTTGTCCGGAGAAGAAAAGGGATATCGTCATGCGGTCATGACGATCGGGCTTACTTCTCCTCGCCGAGGTAAAACTTCTCGACCGGTTTCAGATCGTCGTCGAGCTTGTAGACTAGCGGCACGCCCGTTGGAATTTCCACTTTCGGGATTTCCTCGTCCGACAGGTCGTCGAGATGCTTCACCAAAGCGCGCAGTGAATTGCCGTGGGCCGAGATCAACAGGCGTTTGCCTTCCAGGATTTTCGGGGCGATCTCAACGTGCCAGTACGGCAGCACACGCTCGATGGTCAACTTGAGGCTCTCTGTCAGCGGGACCTGCGATTTCGGCAGGTCACGGTACCGGGGATCGTTCACCGGGTAGCGCTCATCGTCCGGGGTCAGCGCCGGCGGCGGCGTGTCAAAGCTGCGCCGCCAGATAAAGACCTGCTCATCGCCATGCTTCTCCGCCGTTTCCGCCTTGTTCAGACCCTGCAGCGCGCCATAGTGCCGCTCGTTCAGGCGCCAGTGGCGAATGACCGGCAGCCAGATCCGGTCCATCTCCTCCATCGCGATCCAAAGTGTCTTGATCGCGCGGGTCAGGACGGACGTGTAGCAAAGGTCGAAGTCATAGCCACCCTCCCGCAACAATTGCCCGCCCTTCCGCGCCTCCTCGCGGCCGGCTTCGGTCAGGTCGACGTCCTTCCAGCCGGTAAAGCGATTTTCCAGGTTCCACTGGCTTTGGCCGTGGCGGATCAGAACAAGGGTATGGGTTGCAGCCATGACGCTGTCTCCATGCTGAAACGAATAGGGCTCACACGAATGTGGCGGCAACCTATCGCGGGTCGCCTATGATACAAGCGTGCCGATGGCCGCAAAGGTTCCCGTCCGTGGGGCTATGCAGCGGCATAGGCCTCCCGAAAGAATTCTCGTTCCAGCTTGATCATGCGGCGGAAGGTGGCGAGCGTCTCGTCACGGGCCGTCTGGTCGAGGTCTTCCCAGGTGAAGCGGCCGGAGACGACGACCTTTGCCGGA
>CAYYSC010000490.1:0-2808 GCA_964474065.1 uncultured Rhodospirillales bacterium
CGGTACGAAGCGCGGCGTCCACGCGGCGGCGGGTGCGGCCGTCCGCGCCAGCCCCCGGCCCGATCAGCAGGCTAGCAACCCGCGAGTCTTCCGCCAGCGCCGCAAATGACGGAAGATCGGCGCAGGGCCGCAAAATCACGGCGGCGGGCGCGCCGGCGAGTTGCGGCAGACCGGCCGGGTGAGCGGCAACGCTGACGAGCCCCGCGCCGATCCGCAACGCGGCATGGCAGGCCAGTCGGGCTGCACCGGGCATGCCGCCGGCGGCAACCACGCAATGCCCCCGGCGGTATTTATGGGTGCCGGGGCCGAAGCCGGGCAGTTGCCACAAGCCCGGCCGGTTGACGAAGGTCTTGGGCCCGATCTCCTCCAGCACCCCTGGCAGAATGCCAATGTCGGCCAGCAGTGTCTCGCCGCAAAGCTCCCGGCCCGGGTAGAGGCAATGACCGGGCTTAAAGCGGAAAAAGGTAACCGTCAGGGCCGCTTGTGGCGCGAACCCCCTCACCTCCCCCGTATTGCCGTCTAGGCCGCTGGGCGTGTCCACCGCCACCAAAGGACAGCGGACGGCTCGCAAGACCTCCGCGGGCACGCCCTCCACCGGGCGGCTAAGCCCCGCACCGAACAGCGCATCCACCACCAACCCCGCGTCTTTCACCAACGCCGGAGAAAGTTCCTCAGCCGCACCTTGCCAAAGGGCCGCGTGGTGGGCGGCGTCCCCCTTGAGCGCCTGGCGCTGCCCGAGAAGCCCCACGCGCACCGGCCACCCTCGTTCTGCCAGCAGGCGGGCCACCACGAAACCGTCGCCACCATTGTTGCCCGGTCCGCAAAGCACCGCTACGGGGCGCACCGTCCAGCGCCGGCAAATGGCATCCGCAAGTGCCCGGCCGGCATGGTCCATCAGCGCCGGCCCGGGGACGCCGCCGTCAATCGTCAGCGAGTCGGCACGGCCCATCTCCTCGACCGTGAGAAGTTCCAGCGGGTTAGAGAGTTCATGCGGGAGCAGGTTCTCAGTGATAGCCGGTCACCCTATGCTTGCCGACCGACTTGACCCACGGCACGGGCCGATTTGGGTCGTGCAGGTTGCCTGCTGCAATCCGTCCCTCGATCTCCTGCAGCGCCAACGCGGTAATCGGCCGGATTTTCAGTTCCAACGCCTCTGGAATGGAAAACCACTTGAGCGCCAGAAGTTCCCCGTCGCCCTGATCGTCCCGGTCCATGTCGCCTTGCACATGCTCGGCGTCGATCACGAAGAAACGGGCGTTGAAACGCCGCGGCCGACCTGGCGGCGTCACTGCCCGATAAATGAAGGTCATGTTCTGCAAACAGGGCGTCATGCCGGTCGCCAAGAAATGCTCCCAGCCCTTGGGCGGCTTCTGGGGCGCGGCTGGCCTCGCGCCGACGATCAGACCTGCCTCCTCGTAGGTTTCCCGCACCGCGGCAAGCGCCAGCGCCCGGGCGCGGCGTTCGGTGCAGGCCTGGGTCAGCTTTTCCAGAACGTCCGCGCGCAAGTCGTTGACGGGTTTCACATAGCCATCGGCGCGGTCGACACGCCCGCCAGGGAATACATAGTGGTGGGGAAAAAACACGTGTCCCGACGATCGTTCACCCATCAGCACGCGAGGGCCGGAAAGGCTTTGGCGGACAATGATCATGGTTGCCGCGTCCCGAATCTGAGGCGGCTTAGAAGGCGCTTTCGGCGCTTCTTCGGACATTGGGGAATTTCCTGGCAGGTTTTTATCCACGGTCTAGGCCGTTAAACTGCCTTGCGCCACGCGGGATGGCAAGCCGCTGGGTGGGGTGCCCTATCGGACTTGAACCGACGACCTCCTGGACCACAACCAGGCGCTCTAACCAACTGAGCTAAGGGCACCATCCAGACGACGCGCGAGCTTAGCTAGGCCAAACGGCCTGATGCGTCAAGTATTGCGTTCAAAGCGTCCCGGAAAATCCCGCCGTCAGTCGAAATCGAAGCCCTGGCCCGCCAGTTCGGCCCTCAGTTTCTGACGCGGACGCACCGAAAATTTCTTGGCAACCTCCGCCGTCCAGGAGTCATCATTCGTGGTACGGCCCTGGCCGCGATAGTGCGCCGCGAGTTGCCTGTCATAGGCAGCGACACCGTCGAGCATGGTCAGGCCCTCTTTATGGTTGCCGAACTGCTCGTAGTGGACCATCGCCTCGTACGGCATTCTCGGCTTTTGCGGCGGCACGTCTGCGGGCCAGCCAAGCACCATGCCGAACACCGCATAGACGCGGTGCGGCAGCCCCAAAATTTTTGCCGTTTCCTCCGCATTGTTGCGGATTGCCCCAATCATCACGCCCATGATTCCCAGCGACTCCGCCGCAAGCGAGGCAGACATGCCGACAAGAGCCGCATCGATGCTGGTCACCAGGCCCATCTCCAGATTGTTCTGGTCGATATCCCAGCCGTTGGTGGCCATCGCGTGCTCGATCCGGGTCATGTCGGCACAGAAGGCGAGAAACACCGGCGCCTCCGCCACGTGTTTCTGATTGCCGGTCACGGGCGCCAGCTTCGCCAGCGTGTCCTTATCCCGGACAACGACGACGCTGTAGGACTGGATGTTGGAGGAAGTCGGCGCGCGGAATGCGGCGCGCAGGATCGCCTCGACGTGGGCGTCGTCCACCGGTTGTTCGGTGTAAGAGCGGACACTCACCCTCTTGTGCAAGACTTGGATTGTCTCGCTGGTGGGCAAGGCGTTCTCGTCAAACGCTGACATCGAAGGAATCTCCATACTGAGGCCTCAATGGCGATCCGGCAGGTATGGCGGTGGAGGCTCGTTCATGCAAGCGCCT
>CAYYSC010000491.1:0-2801 GCA_964474065.1 uncultured Rhodospirillales bacterium
GCGCCTTTGTCGGCGCCGCCCTCGTTGGTGTGGCGGAAACCATGGCCGCCGGTTACCTGGATCCATGGATCGGCACCGGCAGCGGCGCCCTCATCGCAGCAATGCTGATCGTCGCGACGTTATGGGTGCGGCCAACCGGCCTCTTCGGTGCAAGGAGCGTCGCCCGCGTTTAGAACGGCGCCGGCCTCAATCGAACTCCAGCACGTCCCGGCCGCGGCGGGCGAGGTAGACCGGAACGGAATGGCCCGCAGGCAGACGCCAGGGATCGCTCTCCGCCAGCAGCCGCCTGACTTCGTTCAACGCAATACTGGTCGGGGCCGGCGTGGATGGCATGGCCAGCGCTTCGGCAATCGGGATCCACTGCAAGTCCACCAGCTCCCCGGAGCCGCCGAGTTCTCCATAGGTGTTCCGCCGGTCCACGATGAAGAAGCGGGCATTGAAGCGGCGGACGTTGTTCGGCGGCGTCACCGCGCGGGCAACATAGTCCAGGCAGTCCAACCGCGGCGCCAGGCCTGTCTCGAAAAAGGGCCGCCAATCTTCGGCCAGTACCGCCGGATCGTATTCCCCGTCATGAGGGGCGCCGACGATCAGGCCGGTTTCCTCGAACGCCTCCCGGATGGCGGCACAGGCCAGCGCCCGCGCCCGCCGCGCGGAACTTTTCTTCTTGAGACGCTCCAGCACGGGATCGCGCAGGTCGCCCTTAACGGGGACGCCCACATCCTCCGGGTCCAGCCGCCCGCCTGGGAAAACAAAGGTGTTCGGCATGAAGACATGCTTGCCGGAGCGGTGGCCCATCAGGATGCGAGGCTCTCGCTCCGCCGCGGCATCGGAAGAACGATCGACCACGATGAGCGTGGCCGCGTCCCGCGGCGTGAGGGCGCGCCTGCGCTCTGAGCCAGAAACGGGGGTCGGTGCGTTCATCGTCTCAGCCTGCTCCGCCCACCGGAACATAATCGTAGGTGCCTTCGCCCTGCACGATCATGAACTTGGCCGGCCGGTGATCGACACCGGAGACGTAATGCGCCACCTTCGGCGGTACGGCGCACGTTTCGCCCGGGTGCAGGATGTAATCCGCTCGGGGCGCCCGGGTCTGGACGTGCAACGGACCTTCCATGCAGAAAAACGTGTCGGTGATTTGAGAATGGTAGTGCCAGGGGACACATTGCCCTTCGGCCAGGGTCAGCATACGGACGCGGAGGCCGGGCACTTCGGCCACCGTCTCGCGCTTTTCGATTTCATAGTCGCTCATGGTTCAAATCCTGTCTGGCCACGGTTCGCAAGGGCCAGAGCGAACGTGGCGATGTCTTGCTAGAGTGCCATGGTGGGGCTTTGCTGGCCAGCCTACTGCAGCAAGGCATCCCGGGCCGCCGCGAACGGAAAATTGCCTTGCCCTTTTGCAAAACTCCGCATGAAGTGATTGGGTTCCAGCATCGGAACCCGCGGAACAATGCCTTTGGAAACGGTTCCGTGGGAAGAATGAAACCGCGAGCCTGAAAGGTTGTTCGTTTTAATGGAAAGTTTTCTGATCCACTCAGCCGAGGTCGTAGCGGGCATCGCCTGCGTCGCGTTCGCGGTATTGCTGTTCCGTCCGCTGAAACGCTTTGCCGGCCCACGCGTCCGGAGAGACGGCCAGGTCTTTGCGTTGGACGAGATAATGGTCGTGTCTTGGATGGTCCTCTGGATCCTCGGCATCGTCCTCGTTCTTTATGGTCTTACTTCCTAAAGGGGTCTGCAAAGGGGTCTCCGTGCCAAGCGGAGCAGCAAGAACTAGGTCTTGAGTTGCTCGGCCAAGACCTCCGCGAAAGCGGCTGTGCCGAGGGAGCCACCCGTATCCTTGGTGCGAGTGTCGCTCGATGCCATGAGGGTGTCCAAGCCCCGGTTCAGCGCTTCCGCTGCGGCCGCCATGGCATTGTTCGCGTCCCGCTCCGCCCGCCAGGCGAGCAGCATGGCCGCAGAGCGCATCAGCGCGGTGGGATTGGCAATGCCCTTGCCGGCAATGTCCGGCGCCGACCCGTGGCTTGCCTGGGCGATGGCGACCCCGTCGCCCCGGTTCAGCGAGCCCGCAAGACCCAAGCCTCCCGCCAATTCCGCCGCCAGGTTAGAGAGAATATCGCCGTACATGTTGGTGGAGACCACGACGTCGAACCGCTCCGGCGTGCGGACGAGATGGCTGGTCATGGCGTCGATGTGTTCTTCGTCCCATTTCACGTCCGGAAAATCCTTCGCCACCTCCTCCATGCAGGTGAGGAACAGGCCGTCCGTCATCTTGAGGACGTTGCCTTTGTGCACCGCGGTGACGTATTTGCGGCGCTGCGCGGCAAGTTCAAAAGCGGCGCAGCCAATCCGCATGGAGCCTTCCCGCGTGATCTTACGCATGGCGAGCGCCACGTCCGCCGTCGGCATGAACTCACCGGACCCTTGGAACATATTGCGGTCGGCGTAGAAGCCTTCCGTGTTCTCCCGCGCCACCACGAGGTCCATATCCGGCGCCAGGGCTCCCGGAACGCCCTTCGACGGCCGGATATTGGCATAGAGTTGCAATTCGCTGCGCAGGAGCTTCGACGGGCCGATGCCGCCTTCGCTCTCTGGCGGATACACGGCGGTATCCGTTGGTCCCATGATCACGCCGTCGGCATCCCGGCAACGGTCGACCACATCGTCCGGCATCGTCTTGCCGATGCTTTTCAAGGCCGCGAGACCGATCGGCACTTCCTCGAATTCCAGCCCCAACCCGAAACGCGCATCCAGCGCCTGTAACGCCCGGCGGGTCGCGGCCATGATCTCCGGGCCAATCCCGTCAC
>CAYYSC010000492.1:0-2798 GCA_964474065.1 uncultured Rhodospirillales bacterium
CGACGCTCTTCCGATCTGTGCCGCCCGTCGCCTGCTCGGATTTGCCGGCGGTACGCTGGACCGCGCCGGTAAACGCGCCTTTTTCATGGCCGAACAATTCGCTTTCGATCAACTCCCGGGGCAGCGCCGCCATGTTGACCGCCACAAACGGCCCGTGCCGGCGCTGGCCGTAGTCGTGGAGCGCCCGGCTGACCAGTTCCTTGCCGGTGCCGCTTTCGCCGTGAATCATCACGGTCAGGTCGGTCCCCATCAACCTTGCCAGGATTCGGTATATCTCCTGCATCGCAGGCGAGCGGCCGATCAGAGGCAACTGGTCGTTGGCGGGCTCCGGTTGTTCCGGCATGTTGGCAGGGGTGCTCAGCGCCCGCTCCACAGTGCGCACCAACTCCCGCAAGTCGAACGGTTTGGGAAGGTAGTCGAAGGCGCCGCGCTCCGTGGCCTTTACCGCCGTCAGCAGCGTGGATTGAGCGCTCATGACGATAATCCGCAACTCTGGCCGCCGCTTGCGGATGCGCGGCACCAGATCGAGACCGTTTTCGTCCGGCATGACGACATCGGTAATGACAACGTCGCCGGCGCCGTCCTCAACCCAGCGCCAGAGCGTTGCGGCATGGCCGGTCGCTTTCACGTCATAGCCCGCGCGGCCCAGCGCCTGGGTCAACACGGTCCGGATCGCGCGGTCATCGTCGGCAACAAGAACGGTGGCGTTTTTCATGCGCTGTCTCCTGGGCCCAGCCGGCCCGCTACCGGCAACATCACGGTAAAGACGGTACGGCCCGTCTCGCTGTCACACTCGACCAAGCCTCCGTGTTCGCTGACGATCTTGGCGACGAGCGCCAATCCCAGGCCGTGCCCCCCCGGCCGGCCGGAAACGAAAGGGTCGAAAAGATGTTGGCGCAGATCCTCCGGCACACCTGGCCCGCTGTCTTGCACTCGGATCACCAATGGCAGGTCTACCGGCGACGCCGATCCGGGAATGGCGATCCGCACCCCGTGCTGATAGGCGGTAGAGAGCACGATCTCCCCGCCGTCGGAGACGGCTTCGCAGGCATTCTTGATCAGGTTGACGAACACCTGGATGAGTTGATCGCGATGACCGAAGGCGGGCGGCAGCGAGGGGTCGTAACGCTCGACGATGTTCACGTGGCCGCCGAAGCCCGTTTCCGCGACCCGCCGCCCACGCTCCAACACCTCGTGCACGTTAACCGGGCCCCGCTCCAGCCCCCGCGGGTCGGAGGCAAGCCCCATGCGTTCCACCAGAGCGTTGATCCGGTCGACCTCGTCGCAGATCAGGCTGACGAGTTCGCGGTCCTCCGGCGAGACATTGGCTTCCATGAGTTGAGCGGCGCCACGGATTCCCGCCAACGGGTTCTTCACCTCGTGTGCCAACAGCGCGGCCATGGCGGCCACGGACCGCCCGGCGTGGCGATGGACAAGCTGCTGGTCGATCCGCTGGGCGATTGTATGAGGCGTCAGGCTCAGCGCCACCCAGCCCGCATCCTGGCTGCCAACGCCCAAGACCGGCGAGACATGGACGGACATGGCGGGCACCGATACGCGCGCGGTTTCCAGCGGAATACCGTGGTCGGCAATGCTGGAAACGCTGCCCCGAACCTGGCGGACCAACGTATGCAGCATGCTGTCGGAGGGCAGCACTGCATCGAGCCGCTGCCCCTGCAGGCCTTGGCGGCTGGTTTGCAGCAAATGCTCCGCCGCACCGTTGGCAAAGCGGATCACGTCGTCGGGGTCCACCACCAAAATGGCGGCTGATAATGCTTCCAGCACAGCTGCCGCATCCAGCGGCGAATCGCCTTCTTTTTGCATAGAAAGTAGGCATTTCTCTGATTGCGTAATTCTTATGCAAGATAGGCGGCGCGACGGGGAAAGGCAAGCGCTCTGTTGCGATACCGTAAGGCGTGCTATGCCCTTCGCGAAGGAGTGCCAGATGACGGATTTTGCGGTTTTGATCGTCGCCGCGGGGAGAGGCAGCCGCTTTGGCCGGGATGGCCCGAAACAATATGCGCCCCTCGCAGGACGGCCGCTGCTGGCGTGGGCAATCAAAGGGTTTCTGGGGATGCCGTCAGCCCACTCGGTGACGTGCGTCATTCACCGCGATGATCGGGAGCATTATGCGCAGACAGCTGCCCGCGTTCAGAACACGCGGCTGCGCCCACCTGTCCTGGGCGGCGCAACCCGGCAAGCCTCCGTGCGCATGGGGCTGGAAGCGCTGGCCTTGGACGGCACGCCGCCAGAATCGGTGCTCATTCATGATGCGGCCCGTCCCCTGGTACCCTCTGGCGTGGTGGAGCGCGTTTTGACCGCCTTACGGCAAGCCCCCGGGGCCATTCCGGCCCTGCCGGTCGCCGATACGCTGAAGCGCGCCGCCACCGACGGAGTCATTGCGGAAACTGTCCCGCGCGGGGGGCTCTGGCGGGCGCAGACGCCGCAGGGTTTCCGCTTCAATGCCATTCTTGCCGCCCACCGTGCGGCCCTGCACGAAAACCACACGGACGATGCCGATCTCCTGCAAGCCGCGGGCGAGCGGATCGCCCTTGTCGAAGGCGCGGAGAGCTTGTTGAAAGTGACGACGATGGCAGATCTGGCAAACCTCGAATCCCAACTTGCTGCCAGGATGGAGACACGCACCGGTTTCGGCTACGATGTTCACGCTTTCGGCGACGGCGACCACGTGGTCCTGGGCGGGGTCTGCGTCCCCCACGCGCGCGGGCTTGCCGGTCACTCGGATGCCGACGTCGGCCTGCACGCGGTCGTACCAGGGACGGACGTCCTCGTAGCCG
>CAYYSC010000493.1:0-2773 GCA_964474065.1 uncultured Rhodospirillales bacterium
ACCGAATTGGAAGAAGAGGCGCGGACGCAACTGGCGCGTGATGGTTTCCCAGGGGAACGGCAGACCCTGCGGCGCACGGCCAGCCTGCACTACAAGGGACAGACCTTCGAGCTGACGGTCGCCGCACCCGGCGGCCAGATTGACGCCGCCGCCTTGGAGACCCTGGCCGAGAACTTCCACCGGGAGCACGAAACGGTTTACGGACATCGCGCCAGCGACGACGAGCCCGTGGAACTCGTGACGGTCAGGCTGCTGGCCCGAGGCGAGCCGGACCGGGCGATGCGGCCGGGCGCGCCGCCGGCGGGTAAACCCACCGGCGGCCAGAAGAGGATCCGGCCCGCCTATTTCGGACCGGACGGCGGCTGGCTGGACGCTGCGATCTATGCCCGTGCCGATCTCAGCGAAGAGCGGCAAGGGCCCTGCATTGTCGAGGAATACGACGCCACCTGCGTGGTGCCGCCCGGCTGGTCGGCCAAATTGGACAGCTTTGGAAATGTCGCCTTGCAGCTCTCCCCTTAGCCGCCTGACCATACCAGCTGCGTCTTGATCTGAATCTCGCTATCGAGCGTCCGGTGGACAGGGCATCGGTCGGCGATCCGAACGAGGTCGGTCTTCTGCTCTTCCGTTAGCTCACCGAGCAGTTCGATCTCCCGATCAATCCGGTCGAGTTTCCCTGCCTTCGTCTCGCACTCTTCGCAATCCTCGGCGTGGATCTTCTGGTGCCGCAGCCGGATTTCCGCCCGCTCCAGCGGATAGCCCTTCCGCTCCGCGTAAAGACGGACGGTCATGGACGTGCAGGCGCCCAGGCCAGCCAGCACAAAAGAATAAGGATCCGGTCCGGTATCGCTGCCGCCAAGCCGCTCCGGCTCGTCGGCGTGGAGACGGTGGCGCCCTGCCGCAATCACCTGCGGGAAGGTTCCCTCGCCGGCCTCTCGCACCGTTACCTCCCCAGGCGGCGGGGATTCGAGCTCATCTTCCAACGCAGGCAGGTACCTGTTTGCCCAGGCGCTGAGAACATCTGCCACATAGCCTGCGTCCTCCCTGCGGGAAAGCAGGTGATCGGCATCATCCAGGGAAACAAAACTTTTCGGATGCTTCGCCGCCTGAAAGATCATCCCTGCATTGTCTACGGACACGATTTGGTCCAACGGCGCGTGGAAGATCAGCAGCGCCTTGCCCATCCGTCGGATGGCGTCCGATAGGGAATGGCTGGCGATGTCCTCGAGGAACTGTTTCTTGATGGTGAACTCGCGCCCGGCGAGTTGAACGGTTGTCTCGCCTTTTTCCTCGATCTCTTCCGCCTGTGCGCCAAAGACATGACGGACATGATCGGCTTCGGCCGGTGCGCCGATCGTGGCCACCGCGGCTACCTCTTCGAGTTCGGCTGCAGCCTTCAGTACGGCGGCACCGCCAAGGGAATGCCCGACGAGCACCTTTGGCGCCTCATAGTGCTCCCGCAGGTACGCCGAGGCAGCAAGCAGGTCGGCAATGTTGGAGGAAAAATTTGTATTGGCGAATTCCCCCTCGCTCATGCCAAGGCCGGTGAAGTCGAATCGCAATACGGCGAAGCCGCGCGCCGCGAGCCCTTCCGACACACGGTTCGCGGCAAAAATGTCCTTTGAGCACGTGAAACAGTGCGCGAACAACGCGAAGGCGCGCGGCCTTCCCACAGGCCAATCGAGACGTCCCGCCAGCGAGACGCCATCGGCACCTGGAAAAGTGACCTTTTCGCTGCGCCCTGGCATGCAACGTCTCCTTGTTGTGAGTTATTGCTAAGAAAGTGCCCAGGTCAGGGGCGGAATGCCATTCACAATGACCTGTTCGTACAGGCTGGGAACCCAGTAGAGCGCGCGCAGGATGCCTTCTATGACGGCCCAACCGACGAGTTTTGCCAATTCCATCGCTTCCGGCGCCGCCATGGCGGCCTCCAGCACACGCATGCCGAAGCGCACGGCGCCCAGAATGGCACCGGGCAAGAAATAAAGCCACATGATCGCCGACAATAACACGCGCATGCTTTGAATTCCCCTGTCGCTGTGTTCCCCTGTTTGGCAACTGTCGGGAGCTGCCTCTCCCGAACACCGCCGTATTGGAGGGCATAAGACATGCCGGACAAAGTGAAAACCCTGTCACGCGAATGCGTCTATGCAGGCTACCACCAAATCTACACCTTACAGTTGCAACACAAACAGTTCGCCGGCGGTTTCGGTGCGCCCATCACGCGCGAGGCCATCCTTCGCAACGACGCTGTCGCCGTGCTGCCCTACGATCCGGTCCGGGACGAGATCGTGCTGATCGAGCAATTCCGGATCGCGCCTCACGTTGTTGGTAACCATTCATGGCTGGTGGAGGCGGTTGCCGGTTGCATCGGGCCGGGGGAAATGCCGGAAGAGGTCGCACGCCGGGAATGCCAGGAGGAGATGGGCCGGCCGGTCGACCGGTTGGAGTGGATCGGCCGCTACTTTGTCAGCCCCGGTTACACCACGGAACGGATCACCTCCTACTGTGGGCGGGTGAATGCCGAGGGAGTCGAAGGCAATTTCGGATGTGAGGACGAGGGCGAAGATATCCGCGTTTTCTCGGTCGCTGCCGATGAGGCACTTGCCTGGCTCGAGCGCGGCGAAATCTCCAACTCTCTGACGCTGATCGCCATGCAATGGTTTGCCCTGAAGCGCGAATGGCTGAGGGAGCGCTGGCTCGCATGACAAATTGGATCGAGCGCGCAGCGCTTAAACCGTTGAAGTTGCATGGACCCACCACAGCCATTCCGACG
>CAYYSC010000494.1:0-2759 GCA_964474065.1 uncultured Rhodospirillales bacterium
AGCAGGGGTGATCTGAGCCGCCTGTTCGGCGGCTGCGGAACTGGCCGGCGACTATTCTTCCTTTAATACGCGGAGGGCGTCTTCAAGGGTGGCATCCTCCGGCATTTTTTCCGGCAGATTGCGTTTAACGAACATTTCGAGCTGGTGGGCACAGGCGCCGCTCATGATCGGATCGACGCCGCATTCTTTCAGCGTCGCCGCGACTTCCTCCATCTCGTGGACGCGGCGGGCGGCGTGTTGGACCTGACGCGGTGCGATATGGTTGGCGAAAAGCATGACGTCCATGCCCATGCTCTCGCCGGCGGAGGCGAACACGCGCTCGGTAGCGCCAAACTGGCTCGCTGCCTGCGCACACTCCAGGATAAGCGAACCCATGCCCTTCATCAGCACGCTGCGGAACATCTTCACGGCGGACGCCGCGCCAATTTCACCCCCGATGGCCTCGATTTCAAAACCGAACGGTTTTAGCTTGGCCTCGAGGTCGGCGGCGCCGGGCCCGGCCGCGAGCAAGGGTACCTTGTGGCCGAGCGGGGGCACGGCCGCCATCACGGCCACGTCCACGAAGCGGCATCCGGAAGACGCAGCCGCCGCCGCTCCCTGCTGCTTGGTGGCAGGCCCGGCAGAGTTGAGATCGCAATAGAAGTGCGCCTGGGAGAGGGCCGGCGCGATGGCCTCGGCAACCGGGACGGCGGCGTCAGAAACAACGAGCGAGAAGATCACATCCGCCTGGTCGGCCAGGTCGCGGATATCTTCGGCAAGAATCACGCCGGTTTCTGCCGCACGCGCGCAAATCAACGGACCGCGAGCGTGATCCGCTGCCGCGGCGTCGAAGGCGGTGATCGGGATTGCGCCGTCCAGGCTCTTCGCCATCGCGTATCCCGCCTCGCCAAAGCCGATCAGCCCCAAGCGCATCTCTGTTCCTCCAATCCATGCTGGCCTATCGTTTCTGGCCAGCGACCACCGACACATTCCGAGGACAGCGCTCACCATGAACGCCAGCCCAGCCTACGAGGTCTACGCGATCCGCTATGGGGATCAAGGGGAGGATCCCGTTCCCGCTTCCACCCTTATGCTGGGAGCGGACCCGACCCAACTGATTCCGCGCCTAGCCTATTACGTCTGGGTAATTGAAGGGAATGGGCAGACCATCATGGTCGATACCGGCTTCGCGCCCGTTCTGGCAGAGCGGCTAGGCTCTCGCCTGTTCTTTCCCGGCCCGGACGCTCTCCGGCGCCTTGGGCGCGATCCGGCATTGATCGAAGACGTCATTATTACCCATGCCCATTACGACCATGTCGGCAACTTGGAGGACTTCCCGAATGCGCGTTTCCACATCGACACGGAGATGATGCCTGTCGTGGAAGACACGGATCCTTGCCACCCGTTCTTCCGCCAGGGTTACGGAAAACGAGATTGTGCCACCATCCGCCGGTTCAAAGCCGAGGAACGCCTGATCGAGCACAGCCGTGTTTCCGCGCCGTGGCCGGGCATCGAACTGATCCACGTTGGCGGTCACTGCCGTGGCCAGATGGCGGTGCGGGTGCAGACAGCGCGGGGACCAGTGCTTCTCGCTTCGGATGCTGCCCATCTCTATCAGGAGTGGGAGGAGGAACTGCCGTTCGGCGTGTTCTACGACATGGCCGCCATGCTGGAAGGTTACCGGACCCTAACCCGCCTTTCGGGCAGCCGCCGAAGAGGGATGATCCCCGGCCACGACGTAGCAGTCATGGACCTTTTCCCGGCCCCCGCTCATGAGCTCAAAGGCGAGGCCGTGGCCTTGCACCTGCCGCCGGTCGAATAGGATCCACGTGCCCCTTCATCCAGGAAACGCCTCGGGTTCCTGGGTCCGCGGGAGGAATGCGGGGGCTACCAAGCCCCCGGCGGGCGCGGCCAGCGATCGGCGGGCGCCCATGGCATCCGCCGGGAGCCTTACGTCAGCGGGTAGATGGGTCCCGGGTAGATGGGTCCTATGGAAACATGACCCTGATCGGCTCGGGGAGATTCTGCTTCACCTTCTCGGCCTCACCAGGGTCAACGTGCTCTGCGAGGATGCGAAAAACCGCCGTCGTCGCATCTTCCACATTCATCGGCTGGATGTTGCCGATGTGCGAATTCACTGCTTCCAGGAAGTCCTCCTTCGTGCGCTGGCGGTCCGGCTTATCCGTGGGCCGGTAGCCTTCCCAATAAATGCCGCGGATTAGCATCGGCAGTTCGGCGCTCAAATGGAAAGCCTGCTCGGGTGTCAGCCGGTCCCGAAGCGCAAAAAGCACGGCGCGCATTGCATGGTAGCAACGCTGCTTATCCGGCCCGAGGGTCTCGCCAATGCCATTCAGCCAGATATTGGTCGTCTGCAGCGTCTTGTCGAAGACTTCAAGGCCGGTGCTGCTCATCGTCGTCTCCTTATTGAGGATCGTTGTTGCCATAGGAATAACAGAATGCCCATCATGAAATGGGCTGAAGTGATCTCCCGTTTAACGGCAGAACGCTCCGGTAAAGACGTGGCGCTGACTAGGCCGCCGGACAACCGATAAATCAGCAGAGCTCGATTATTCATGGACAATTGCCACTTGGAGTCGTAGGAGGCTCGCAGTACGCACAGCCAGCGGTTCCGATACTTTCTAAGACGGCGTGCTTTCCCGCTCACTGCCGGCGTGCAAACCGGGACGCTAAAGTCTGCTGGTCAATTGCTTGGAGCGCTCCCATGGCTCGACGTGTTCTACTGCGAAGACGGCAACCCGAATTGCCCGCCCGTCCTGCGC
>CAYYSC010000495.1:0-2751 GCA_964474065.1 uncultured Rhodospirillales bacterium
ACGCCGAAGGTGTCGAAGAAGGCGAAAACGACATTGACCACCACCAGGAAGAAAGTTGTCGGCGAAAGCAGCGGGAACACGATGGTAAAGAAGCGACGAACGGGCGACGCGCCGTCGATGGCGGCGGCCTCGATCATGCTTTTCGGAATCGCTTGTAATCCTGCCAAGAAGAAAACGAAGTTATAGGCAACCTGTTTCCAACTGGCTGCAATTATCACAAGGATCAGCGCATCGGTACCGCTGACCTTGTGATCCCATGGGTAGCCGAGATTTTGCAGAACATAAGCCAGGATGCCGATTGTGGGATTGAAGAGGAAAAACCACAGCACTCCGGCCACAACCGGGGCTACGGCATAAGGCCAGATCAGCAGTGTTTTGTAGGCCATCGCGCCATGGAGAACCCGGTCCGCCGCCGCTGCCAGCAGCAAGGCGGAGCCCATCGACAGGAAGGCGACCGCCAAGCTGAACACAACGGTAATCTCGAAGCTTTCGAGATAGGTCGGGTTGCCGAACAGCTGGATAAAGTTCTCGAACCAAACGAAGGAGCGGGAAAGGCCGAATGCATCCTCCACCAACATGGACTGGTAAAGGGCCTGACTGGCCGGCCACATAAAAAACACGATGGTAATCGTGATTTGCGGCGCCATCAGCAGATACGGCAAAGCAGAGTGGCGGAAAACAGTGCGTTTTTGCATCGGGGCTAAGGCTCTGTGCCGCCTGGGCGCCCAATGTCACGGGCGAACGAGGCCGATGGGAGAGTGCATCGATGCCGGGCAAACCGGGGTTGATGCGGAACGGGCCCCAAGTCCTGTGCCGGGGCCCGACCTTCGCTACTTGTTTGCCGCTTCGAACTTCCGCAGCAATTCGTTACCGCGCGCAACGGCACTGTCCAGCGCCTCTTGCGCGGTCTTATTGCCGGCCCAGAGCGCTTCCAACTCTTCGTTGATGATGTCCCGGGTCTGGACGAAGTTGCCGAACCGCAGGCCTTTGGAGTTTGGCGTCGGTTCGTTCAGGCTGAGTTGCTTGGCTGCCGTGTCGGTGCCCGGATTCTCATCGTAAAAGCCCTGCGCCTGCGACAGTTTGTAAGCCTCGGTGGTGATCGGCACGTAGCCGGTGTCCTGGTGCCAGTCGGCCTGGACGTATGGCGAGCTCATGAACTTGAAGAACTGGGCGACGCCCTTGTAGTCGCCAGCCGGCTTGCCCTGCAGCACCCATAGGGTGGCACCGCCGATGATCGAGTTCTGTGGCTCCTCGGCAACGGAAGTATCTAACGGCAGAATGGCCTGGCCGTAGTTGAACTTCGCGTTCTGGGAGATACCGCCATAGTACGCTGAGGAATTCATCCACATGGCGCACTTTTCTTCCAAAAAGAGCGGCAGGCTCTCGCCGCGGCGTCCGCCGTACTTGAAGGCGCCAGTCGCCTGACCATCGGCGATCCGCTGGAGGATGCCCGCGACGTGCTCGTTGTTGAACGTGAACTCGGTACCCAGACCGGCGAAGCCGTTCTCCATCGTGCCGAGTGGCAGGTTGTGCCAGGCGCTGTAGTTCTCGATCATCACCCAGGACTGCCAGCCGAAGCTGAACGCGCACTCGGCGCCGGCGGCGACCAGCTTGTCGGTCGCATCGAACATCTGATTCCAGGTGGTCGGAACTTCGACGCCCGCTTTGTCCAGCAGGTCCTTGTTGTACCAGAGCACCGGCGTTGAGCTGTTGAATGGCAGCGACAGCATGTCGCCTTCGGTCGTCGTGTAGTAGGACTTCACCGCGGGAAGGTAGGCGTCCGGATCCCAATCAAGGTCGGCATCGGCCATCATTTTATAGACGGGATAGACGGCCCCCTCGGCCGCCATCATCGTAGCCGTTCCAACCTCGAACACCTGGACGACATGCGGCTGCTCGCCGGCGCGGAAGGCGGCAATTGCGGCGGTCATGGTCTCGGTGTAATTGCCTTTGTAGACCGGATTAACCTCATAATCGTTCTGCGCAGCGTTGAAGACCGCAGCGATCTCCTCGACCTTCTCCCCGAGCCGGCCGCCCATTGCGTGCCACCACTGAATTTCGGTCGCGGCCAACGCGCCCTGCGCGCTTACCAGCATGGCGGAGACGGCAGCGGTCCCCAGCAGCTTGTTCCCCATGTCAGAGCCTTCCTTTTGAGCTTATCGGTCAGACGGCAAGAAGAGCCGAATTGGGAGGACCAGCCGATAGCGGGAGCAGATGACATGAATATGACGACTTTAAGAACTATATGTTACGGACAGCTGGACCGGGCTGAATTTGCCGGAGTGAACCGCGCCGCCAAGTCTGCTCTATCTCGGGCACTTACGGGAGTTAGATCTGCCGGTGGCGGCCGTAAGATTTGCTGACCAGTTCGCGAACGTTTTTGCCTTTAGCTACAGTGATACTTAAAATCTTCTCACGAACCATTTTAAAGCCCGATCACCGAATCATAAGCACTGGACTGCAAAACGATTGCGTTTATTATTGGGCTTCAAGAATAATATGGAGTAACCTATGAGGTCTGTCCTCATCTTCCTGGCGTTGGCACTCACGGCCTCGTATGCTTTCGCCGATGAAGTTGCCTACGGGATTGATGGCGAAACCTTTTCCGGCTACTACGCCCCTGCAGACAATCCGCGGGGATTGGTGCTCATCATCCACGATTGGGACGGGCTTACCGACTATGAGCGCCGCCGTGCCGATATGCTGGCTGAAGCGGGCTATGACGCCTTCACGCTAGACATGTTTGGCGAG
>CAYYSC010000496.1:0-2737 GCA_964474065.1 uncultured Rhodospirillales bacterium
GCCGGCCACGGTGGAGAAGCGGCAAAATAGCGGCGTCTTTTCCCCGACCCGCTGGAAGATGTCGGCGCTGGACAGTTCGGGGATGGCCTCGGTCAGTTCGAAATGGCCGTGGATGCCGTAGCCGCGCGCATGGACAACGCGTTCCGGGATCCGCTCATGATCGAAATGGAAAATCTTTTCCCGGAAATGGAAGTCGTCCATCAGCATCGGGCCACGAGCACCGGCGCGCAGGTGGCTCTGATCGTCGGAGACCGGCACGCCTTGCTGGGTGGTCAGGCTCTCGTGCTGATCGTCGGCGGTTTGGTGGGGGGCGCCACCCTTGTCGAGATTCAGTTCGTGCTCGTCCGTCATGCATCCGGCCTTTGTTAGGATGATCGCATGAATCCTAACGCTTCACGCCGCCATCAGTTTCATGCCGGATGCAAATTTGGTTGCCAGGACCCCCCTTGGGAGGAACTAGCGGCCTCCGCCTCCCAGAATCACCTCACGCTGATCTTCCGGCACGTAGAAGTAGGAGCCGGGCCGGAAGCCGTAGCCGAGATCGCCCATCAGCCGCCGTTGCCGGGGTGTGCCGCGTTGGGCGAGCGGGTGGACACCGTCATAGTCATAGGCACGCAAAAACAATTGAGAGTAGTTGTAGAGCAGCGTCTTGCGTGCCCGGCCGGAATGGTTCGGTGCCGGACCGTGCCAAAGCGAATGGCTGAAAATGAAACAGTCACCAGCCTTGCCCTCCAGGTGGACACACCCGGGGCTTTGCGGCCCCAGCGGTGGATCACGGTCGAACGGGATCTGGCGCAGATGGCTCCCGGGATAAACGGTAAAGTTGCCGTTGTTCTGGCCTTCCACATCGGTCAACAGGTAGAGCGCCTTCACCGCGATTGGCCGGCTCGTCTCCATTACACGGACTTCCCGCTGGCCCTCGCCGCCGTCGGTGTGGGTGTAGCCAGGAAAACCGTCATTGGCCGGTCGTACGATAGCCTGACTCATGGAGAAGGCGATGTGGGGCCCCATGATGTCTGCGATCAGGTCGAACACGGGTGAATGGTCGATCAGATCAATGAATTCCTGCCCATACGAGAGCAGGTCGCGCCGATCCATGAAGCCTTCAGGATTGAGGTCATCGCAATGCTCTACCCAGCCGTAGTGCCCCCGCGGCAACTGGCCGGGCCGTGGCTCATAGCCGGGGCGGGTGCGGACTTCATCGAGCTTCGCGGAGAAGCGTTCGACCTGTTCCGGGCTGAGCGCCCCTTCCAGCCGAATGTAGCCGTCGGTGTGCCAGTCCTGGCGCTGGCGGTCGGTCAGGGTCTGCATGGGGCGTCCTCGGTTCTGATTCTTGGGTAGACGCGATGGTGTCGCCGCGACGCAAGCCGGTCAAGCCGATCGGGACGCCGCTTCGCCGGTATTCCGGACGCGGACCAGGTATTGATACTCGAAGAAAGATCGGAACAGGCCAAGAGTCAGCCGGTCGGCAAGCCGCGTGTGCCAGCCGGACATCGTCTTGCCCTCGATCTTCTCCAGTTCCAGACCGGAGCCGGTCAGCAGGGTTATCGCGGAATGGCGTGTGAACCAGCGCAGATGCGTGCGGTCGAGCACGCCGTCGTCTTCCAACTCGAAGCGTCCGCGCAAGACCAGCGGCAGCACGAGCTTCAAGTTCCGCATGTTGGGCAGGCAAGCCACGATGGCCCCGCCGGGCGCAAGCATTGCGTGAAGACGTTCGACCGCCGACCAGGGATCTTTCAGGTGCTCCAGCACATCCAGGCAGAGGATCGTATCGAACGGAGCTTCCTGATCGATCCGCGACCAGAGCGCAGGGTCCTCCAGGTTGCCCGCAAGCGCTGCATCCACCGCGGGCAGGGCCTGGTCCGCGACCAAGTCGGCGAGTACCAGCCGGTCCGCCCGGTTTTGCTCTTTCAGCCAAAGGGATGTGGCGCCCACCCCGCCGCCAAGGTCCAGCACCCGTCCGGCGTGCCCTTTCACCAGGGCTAGCGCCTCATGCCGGACATGTCGGTGATAGGCAGTATCCACGCGTTGCCCGCGACCTCAGTCCATGCCCTTCATGGTGAAGTCTGTCGGGACCATGGTCACGCTGGTGAGGCGTTCCACGATCGGGCCGTCCACTTCGCTCTCGGCCTTGGCTTTCTGCCAGGCAGGATCATTGCGGAACTTGTCCCAGTTGGCCTTCATCGCCTCTCCGTCCGGGTGACGGACGATGTAGATCAACTGGTCCGGGTCGTTTTCCGCAATCCAGTACCCGACATTCTGAATGCCGTTCTTCTCGAACAGATCGATTGTGTGGTCCCGGAAGCGGGCGAGCAGTTTGTCCATCTTGCCCGGTACGGCATAGTAGGTGCGGAGTTCGTAAAGCATGAGGGCCAATCCTTCCGTCGGTTGTTCTTGCACTAGTCTTTCACTGGGGCCGCTGCCGCAAGCGGGCTTCCGCTAGACGATAGCCTCGAACGCCACCAGTTCGACACCTTCGTTCACATGATCGCCTTCGCCGCAGCGGAGCGCCGAGACGGTGCCATCCGCAGGCGCAATGATCGTGTGTTCCATCTTCATGGCTTCCAGCACCAGGAGCGGTGCGCCTTTCTTGACCCGGGCGCCAGCCTCCACATGGACCTTGGTCACCTTGCCGGGCATGGGCGCGGCCAGGCTGCCGCCGGTTGCGTCCTGCGCCATCGCCGCGGTGCCGGGGTCGTGCACGCCGAAGCGGTAGGTGCCACGCCGCGCCATCACG
>CAYYSC010000497.1:0-2735 GCA_964474065.1 uncultured Rhodospirillales bacterium
CGGCCATCAGGGTGAAAGATTCCAGGTTGTAGTCCCAGTACTGGCTCGGCCCGCCGAAGCCACGCAACTTGATCATGGACAGCGCGAAGTCGAATCCGAACGCTTCGGCCTTCTGCGCCACCGTCCGGTTCAAATCCCAGGTGGGCTTGTATTGCGGAGAGGTTTCCGAGATCAGCCAGCCATTGTTGCCGATGGGCAGGAAAACGCCGATTTCCATAGTGCGTGGCTCCTTGAAGCGGTGTTTCCGCTATGCCACGCAAACATTATGCCAATTTTCTGAATGCAGGGACGCGACGCTGGCTCCCTGGCAGAACCAGTGTCGCGCCCTCTACGACGCTAGCGGATCAGAGCCCCAATGTGCCCTTGCTGACAATATTCCGCTGGATCTCATTCGAGCCGGAATAGATCGAAGCGGCCCTGAGGAAGGCGTAGTTCGGCATCAGGCCATTGAAGTATTCCGCCCCCACCGGCTCCTCGTTCCAGCCGAAACGCAAGGCTTCCAGGTTGAAGGGCTGGCTGTAATAGGCGCCGGCCTCCGTCCCGATCTCCGTCACCAACTGCTGCACTTCAGAACGGCGCACTTTGATCATATTCGCGGCAGCGCCTATCTCCTTGTTGGAACGGTAGGCGGACAGAGTTTTCAGCACGAACTGCTCAACGCTCATCAACTGGGCTTCCGCATCCATTACCTTGCGGCGGAAATCCGGCTCGTCGATCAGGCGGTTGCTATCGCCATCCCGCTCCTGCTCTGCGATTTCCTTAACACGGCGCAGCGCCACTTTCACTTCGGCGCAGGAACCGCCACCCATGCGCTCGTGCCCGAGCAGGAACTTGGCAATGGTCCAGCCCTTGCCTTCCTCGCCAACCAGCGAGCCGTCTACTGTTACGCGCACGTCGGTAAAGAAGGTCTCGTTGGTATGGTGAAGGCCATTCATCGTAATAATCGGCCGGATTTCGATGCCCGGTGTTGTCATCGGGAAGATCAGGAAGCTGATACCTTCCTGCTTCTTCGCTTCCTGGCTGGTGCGGACCAGGCAGAAAATCCAGTCCGCATGATGGGCGAGTGAAGTCCAGATCTTCTGGCCGTTGATGACATAGTGGTCACCATCCTTCTCCGCCCGCGTCTTGAGCGATGCCAGATCCGATCCTGATCCTGGCTCGGAATAGCCCTGGCAGAACACGCGCTCGCCGGAGAGAATTTTCGGGAGGTGTTCCTGCTTCTGCTCTTCCGTCCCGAACGCCATCAGCACGGGCCCGGCCATGTTCAGGCCAAAACCGGAAAGCCGTGGCGCACCGGCAAGACCGGCCTCCTCATCGAAGATGTAGCGATGGACGGCATCCCATTCGCAGCCACCGTATTCTTTGGGCCAGTTCGGCGCGACCCACCCTTTTTCATAGAGGATTTTGTGCCAGCGCATGTAATCCTCCTTCTGCATTTCCATGCCGGCCAAGTGTTTCCTGGCGATATCCTGGGGCAGGTTTTCGGCAATGAATGCACGCACTTCCTGGCGGAAGGCTTCTTCGGCTGGACCGAACGGCATCAGGCAGACTCCTCGTGTCGATTGTGCTTGAATTCTTTGCTTGGAAGAAAGTGTACGCGGAATTTCTGGACGGTGGCCAGAGGGAGCGTATAACTTTTATTCATTTCCCGACGTCTGCCCTTTCGGAAAGCCCGGCATGAGCGAAGCAAACCGCATCACCTCCATCGAACAGCTAGAGGCCTTGTACGGCGAACCGAGCGCTGGCGCCGTTGCAAAAGAAATCGATTACATCTCCGGCCACTACCGTGCGTTTATCGAAGCCTCGCCCTTCGTGCTGCTATCGACGGTTGGGGAAGATGGGACCGATTGCTCCCCGCGCGGCGATCCGGCGGGCTTCGTGCGTGTGGTGGACGAGAGGACGGTGATGATGCCGGATCGCCGCGGCAACAACCGCGTCGACTCGCTCCGTAACATCATCCACGATGGACACTGCTCATTGCTCTTTCTGATCCCGGGTGTTGGCGAAACCCTGCGGATCAATGGCCGCGCGCATCTCTCCATCGAACCAGCGCTGCTGGAAAGCTTCGCAATGGACGGAAAATTGCCGCGCTCGATTGTTGTCGTAGAGGTGGACCGCGTTTACTTCCAGTGCCAGAAGGCATTGGCCCGCTCGGGGCTGTGGAAACCCGAAGCCCAGATCCCGCGGAGCGAACTGCCGAGCACCGGTCAGATGATCAAGGCACTGATGCAGGAGCCGTTCGACGCCGAGGAATACGACCGCAATTATCCAAAGCACATGGCTAACACAATCTATTGACGGGAGCCGCCGGCAGTCTGCACCGGTTCTGGCTTGGTCCAATGCCGGCTTGGACTGCCCTCGGGTCACTGCCAGGCGCCCCGCGCCATCTCTCCCTTAACGCGCTGTCGAAACTTATCCGTCTCTCCGCCGTTAGTAGTCCGAAAACCCGGTACCGCTGCCGCCCCCGTTCTGAAGGGGAAAGCAGCCCTTTCAAGGGAGAGACATGCCAAACGGAGAGAAGAAGCCGCTTATCCTGATCACCGGCGGCGCTGGCGGCATCGGCTCGGCGCTGACGGAAGCCTTGTGCTCTGACTACTTCATTATTTCGCTGGACCGCTTCGAGTCGAACACGGCAGACGATTCCATTATCTTCGACCTGACCTCCGACGATTCCGTCGAGCTGGCGTTCCGAAAGATCCGTGACCGGCATGGGAGCCACATCGCCGCCGTCGTTC
>CAYYSC010000498.1:0-2733 GCA_964474065.1 uncultured Rhodospirillales bacterium
ACATTGCCGCCGAACGCGAAAATCACCGCGGACGTGTGCAGCGGGCGCAGCCGGGAAAACGTGGTATAGGGCCAGTCGAAATTCAGTGCCGGGAAGGCAAGCTGCCATGCGATGAGGTCGCCGACCAGAAAACCTGCGATGCCCCAAAACATGGCGGCTATCACACAGGCCTTTACCACTGCTTCGTTGTAGACGGTGGTATCGGGCGGAGCGATCGCGCCAGTGCTCAGATTGTAAGCGCGGTTGGCGAGATAGAGGATACCCGCGCCGCACGCGGCAATGAGTACCCACGCATGAAACGCAATCGCATCGTCATAAGCGCGGGAGGCCAGAAGCAGGCCGATAAACAAGCCGAGCCCGAGGCCCACCATCGCAACAACGTCTGATAGCGCACGTCCCCTCTCGGGGGCCGGTGCAGCAGGTCTCATTCGACCCTCCTGTTGGTCCTTTTAATCCATCGCAACGTGATCTGCCCACCCCGCCACAGCCTTGATCCAGATCAAGGAGCTAGTGCGACCTTTGTCGCGCCGCGGGAATGAACAATTCGACCACGGCCGAATGCCGTCGGCCCAGACGCCGGAAGGTCCCAGCGCTGGTGGGCCGCAGCCGGGCTTTAGCGTCGAAGATCGCTAATGCTGGTGCGGGACAGGACGACAGCCGAGTCGGATGCCATTTCTTTATAAAAGCGCACGAAGCGGTTTGTCTCGAAAGCGTCGTAGCCGGCGAGATTGAGCGCCCAGCGGTAAGCGATCGGCTGGTACCAAAGTTCCGCTTCCACCTGGAACGGACCTGTCACGCCGCCCAAATCTACGACGTAACGAACCGCGTCGCCGCCGCCGGCAAAGTCCGTGTCGCCAAAGGCAGGGCCCTGTACCGCGATGTCTTCGGACGCCGTAGTCTTGTCGAACCCCGTGGGCAGCAGCCGGTTGTCCTTCGTGTAGTGGGTGGCGGTCAGCAGGCCGGTGGTGACCCGGCCATTCGAATCGGCAAGGATGCCCTCGTAGATTTGGACCTGCCCTGGCTTGCTGATCCGCTCGTAGTGCGGCTCGTAGGTTCGGGGGTCGGCATCGTTGGCGTTGCCCGCAATTGAGCCGTCAGGCTGGAATCGTCCGGACTCGAAAATCGCGTTGCCATTCTGGTCGGTAACCTTGAATCGAAGCCAAACCCGGCGCGAGGGATAGGCCGAAGGTAGCTTGTGGCCGGCGAGGTTCGTAATGCGCACATCCGCCTTGAGGCGTCCATTCCCGACCCGGACGCGCTCCAGCCGCAGTTCGGCCGAACTGCTCTTTAGGTGTTCGACCGTGCGCCGGGCCGCCTGATCGAACGCCTCGGGGCTGGCCTTGACCGCCAATTCATTGCGATAGCGGTTGAGCATCTGCAGCATGAAGAAATTGCCGCCCCGGAATACGTGCCGCGAGAAGCCGTCGCGCGGCTGTCCGACTACCGAAGTGAGCGGCGTTCGCTCCTGAACTACGGGCATGTGGCAACTCTGGCAACTCTGCGTTTCGGCGTAATCGCTATGTGCCCACTCCAGATAGGGCATCTGCTCCGGCAGTTTTGCGATCACCTCGCCATTTTCACCGCGGGATTTCGTGTAAAGCGTGTGGCAACTGCCGCAGAGTTCCGAGCTTTGAACATGGCTCCCTTGCTGCGGCACGAACCGCGATGCCGAATTCATCACATGCTGACGCCCGCGGTCGATTTCGAACGGGCCAAAGATATCACGCTCTCCGGGGGCTGCTGTTTCGTCAATCTTGAAACCCGCCGTGAATGCGTCGGGCGTGTCCAGGTTTTCGGCGGAAATCTGATGGCACATGGTGCAGGATACGCCATCTTCGGCGAGTGCGGCACGGTGAGCCGCGTTCGGTTTGAACGGCAGATGAGTGAAAACGTTTCCTTTTTCGCCGGCCGCCTTTGCCGCATAGCGTGCCATCGGCATGTGGCAGGCGGAGCACTCGTCCTGAATCTCCTCTTTCGCCAGAGGATGATCCATAATTTCGCGCCGCACGGCGGCCTGCCAATAGGGATCACGCGCCGAGTTGGCCATCATGGAGGCGCTCCAGTCCGTGCCGATCGACACGTCCTCCCCTTTTGGCGTGACCAGTGCATTGTGACAGCCCACGCAGTTGTCGCTGGTCATGAACAGCCAGTGGTCTTTCGGTGGCTGTTGCGCAACAGCGGCTGCTGAAACAAGACTGAGGGCGAGGGTCGCGAGCATTCGCAGCCAGTGGACCATCGTCACCACCCCTCCAAAAGTCCGCCGTCGAACCAGTCCCACAGCAGATAGACGCCGACCTGTGTTTCGCGCTGGCTTCGGTTGTTGACCGGAATGCGTGCGCCGACGTTCAGCCGGACATGCTGTCGTTTGCTGAGGGTGACCTGGAGTTGCGGCGCCACCGCCCAATTCGTATCGGCCCCATCCGTGAATGGGCGCGCGCCAAGCAGTTCCACCATCGGTGACCAGCGGCGCCCCCATCGCCCTTGCGTCAGAATTTTACCGCCCGTGAAACGCCAGAAGGCTTCCTGCTCCGTCTCGTTGCTATCAGTGGGAATGGCAGCGCCCACCTGGCCGTGCAGAAAGAACCCATAAGGCAGAATCTGGCCGTAGAGCACCTGCGGCTCGAATACGACCGTGTTGCTGGAAAAGCCGGTTTCTTCGTCACCCGTCGGCAACAGCACCTCGCCATTTAGACTGATGATGCTCCCTGCTTCGAGATCGGCATAAACCACCCG
>CAYYSC010000499.1:0-2729 GCA_964474065.1 uncultured Rhodospirillales bacterium
TGTACTCGAGCCACGTGTCTAGTACGACTGAAATGCGGAGGGCGGCGAAGAAGCTGGCGGGATTCGCCTTGCCGGTTCCGGCGATGTCGAACGCGGTACCGTGGTCGGGCGAGGTCCGAACGATGGAAAGCCCGAGTGTAATATTCACACCTTCATCGAACGCGATGGTTTTTAAGGGTATAAGCCCTTGATCGTGGTAGAGGCAGATGGCGGCGTCGTAGGTCGCGCGAGCAGCCGCGTGAAACATCGTGTCCGGCGCGAGAGGCCCCCGCACGTCGATCCCGGCCACGCGCAGCCGGTCGGCAGCAGGCCCAATGAAGCGGATTTCCTCATCGCCGATATTCCCCTCCTCGCCGGCATGCGGGTTGAGTCCGGCCAGCGCGAGGCGCGGCTCGGCGATTCCGAAGTCAGAGCGGAGGGCGGCCGCCACACGGGTCGATATTTCCTCGATCATCTGACCGTTCAGGCGGGCGATGGCGTTGGCGAGCGGTTCGTGAATCGTCAGTGGCACCACCCGAAGGCCGCCACCAGCCAGCATCATGATGGAAGGTTCGCTCGCGCCCGTTAGGTAGGCCAGAAATTCCGTGTGGCCGGGAAAGCTGAAGCCGCTACCGTAGAGGGTTGCCTTGTGCACTGGCTGAGTCACTATTCCTCCGACCTCGCCGCTCATAGCCAAGCCAACAGCCTTCTCGATGCTGCCGATCACTGCTCCGGCATTTGCGGGATTGGCAACACCTGCGCAGATGACCCCCGGAACTTCGATGGCAAGCACCGGCAACGCCTCTCCGAAACACTCCTTCGCCTCCTCGGCGCGAGAGATTGGATGCACGGGCACCTCCCAACCCAGCTGTTCGCTGACGTGTTTCAGCCGAGCTGGATCGTCCACTACTAGGAATGGGGGCAGGCCCGCCGGCCTCTGATCACGCCAAGCAGCAAGTGTCAACTCCCCGCCGATCCCAGCCGGATCGCCCATCGTCACGGCCAGCATCAAGTACGGTCCTCCGGGCTTTGGATGATCGCGTTCTGGCGCAGTTCGCGCAGATAACGCCGCGCCACCACATCCGCCTCCCGCAGCATTAGATTTTGACGTATTTCCTCCCGCTCCGGCAAGTCCAGGGAGCGAGTGCGCTTGCCGCAAAGCATCAGGATCATGGCCCCGTCCTGCAAGCGCAACACTTGAGAAGCTTCTCCCACTTCCAGCTGCGCAACGATGGGACGAAGACCGGAGGGTAGCTCGCTCAGTTGCACCTCCCCCATTGTACCATTCTGCGGATCGCCCGCTGCCGTTGCGTATTCTTCAACTGCTTCACACGTGTTGAAGGTCTGGCGGGCTTGGGCGGCTCGGATCAAAACGGCGCGCTGTCGCCGCTGGTTGGCGTTGGAGCCATACGGCAGGAACAACCGCCGTAAGTCCCAAAGCGTTTCCTGCTGGCCTTCCGCGCCGTACTTTCGGATGTCGCGGAGCGCGAGAATGTAATAGCCGTCGCTCACCTTGATCGGCGGGGTGACTTGTCCAGGCTGAAGCCGTTCCACGCCTTCGGCCAAGGATCTCTCCAACTGGTCAGGCCGGATCCAGCCCGTGTCACCGCCAGAGCCGGCGGTAGGGGACTGGGAAAATTGCCGGGCGAGTTCGGTAAATGGCGTGCCCCGCCGCAGTTGTTGCAGGAGCCGTTCTGCCGTCTGCTGCGCCTCCGGCAGATCTTCTGGCTGACTGGCAGCAATGAAGATCTCGCCAAGGAGGTATTCCGTGCCACCTTTCTGCTGGAGAGCATTCAAGTAGGAATCAATATCAGCTTCGCTAACGCTAACGTTAGTGCGCAGCCGCTGACCAACCGCTTTGCGCCAAGCCAGCGTGGATCGGATCTGGGCGACAAGCGTGTTGGCATCGACACTCCGTGCCGTCAGCGCCTGGACCAATTGCCCGGACGGCATCCCATTTTGCTCTTCGATACGGCCGATCGCGTCCTGTATTTCCTGGTCCGTGACCTCTATCCCGAGGCTTTCCGCTTCCTGAAGCTGGAGGCGTTCGTCGATCAACGTTTCGATGACCTGCGCGCGTAAGCGCTGCAATGCCTGTTCGGAAGCCGGGTTCCGCGCGGTAGCCATAATCAGGCGCATCCGAGACTGGACATCATAGGACGAAACCGGCTCGTCGTTTACGATGCGGAGGATGCGATGTTCTGCGGATTGTCCCTGTGCCTGCGCGCCCGCAAGAGCGCCTGCGAAGCAAGCTGCAGCAATGATGATCCGGAAAGCGCGTGTCGAGAAGTGAAGCAAGTCAGTGGTCACCCGTCTTCGGTATAGAGGAGCCATGTCGTTCCCAACATAAGAACGCAAGCCGTCGGTGCCCAGGCGGCAAGCATGGCTGGTATCTGCTCCGATTGCCCCAGACGCAAGAAGATCTGGTTGAAGATGTGATAGCCGATCCCTGTCAACGCCCCCAGCGATATCAACGCGAGCAGCCCGCCGCGCCGAGGCGGCCGAATGGTGAAGCCTGCAGCAATGATCACCATCGTGCACATGCCAATCGGCGAGGCGAGGCTGGCATGAAAATGCACGCGGTGTGGCGCCGCGGAGGTACTCCCCGACGACTGTGCCGAACCGCTCGTCGTCGTCGACGAGCAACACCGTCGAGGTGAGCGATTCGAAACCATCACGCGGTGAGTGCCAGGACTGAGACAGTTGGGGTGGTGACGAGGTCATGGTTACTGCCAGTTATATGAATGTCT
>CAYYSC010000500.1:0-2721 GCA_964474065.1 uncultured Rhodospirillales bacterium
GACGCGCAGTCTTTTATTGCGGAGATGCGGGAATTGGCGATCAGCTTGCGGCAATTGGTAAACGAGCTTAACCGAGATCCGAGCGGTTTTCTCTTCGGAAACCAGCAGAGGGGCTATGAAGCACGATAGGCAGACACGGCGACGCGCGATTGCCGTATTAGGGTCCGCCGGTGTCGCGATGACGCTCGGCGGCTGCGGAACCATTATCGGCCCGAACGAACCGCCCCGCCGCTACCGGCTGACCTCCAAGAGTACGTACCCTGCCAATTTGCCGAATGTAAACTGGCAGTTAATGGTGGAGCCGGCATCTGCCGCTGCCAGTATCAACACCGATCGCATTGGCCTGATGCAGACGCCGTTTCGATTCAACTATTATGCGAATGCGAACTGGATCGATCGCGCGCCATTAATGGTGCAGAACCTGATCATTGAATCGTTCGACAACTCCGGCGCCATTGTTGGCGTAGGCCCGGAGGCCATCGGCCTCCGCCCGGACTTTGTCCTGAAGCCCGAATTGCGCGAATTTCAGGCCCATCTCGAAGACGGTGCACATCGGGTCGTCGTCGCCATCAATGCAAGGCTGGTGGAGATGCCCGAGCGCCAGATCATCGCGGTCAATTCCTTCGAACACGCTGAAAAGGTGCCAGCAGGCGCCCTCGATCCGGTGATCGAAGCCTTTGACGTGGCGCTGGGCAAGGTCATGAAGCGCTTGGTTCTCTGGACCATTGAAGAGGGGGAGAAAGCCTGGCGGGAACGCGAAGCGCGAAGCCGGGCGGCTTCCAGCCAACGCCATCCGATCCGCCGGCTTATCCGGCCAGATCCTTCAGGTTAGCCAGCACCGGCATTGCCTCCAGCGCGTCTCCGGGCAGTTTTTCCCAGTCGATCCCCGACGGAGAGGGCAGGGGCTCCGCGATTTTGATTGTGCGTGACGGCGTAACGATCAGTGAAAGGGGCTGATCGTGAGCGTCGATTGGGAAATCGTCTACCACCTGCACGTCGTGTACGCTCGTGGCGACCGGCGCGGGCGGATGTCCGAGTTCCCGCAAGATCGCAAATTCCAGGTCACTGTAGCCGGCACCCTTGCCGGCGCGCTTTCCCGAAGTCGTGACGGCAACGCAACCGGTAACGATTAGGTCCATTGCAGGGAGGTCCTCCAAGGCCACGGCACTGGCGTACTTGTCCCAATTGCTACGCGCCGAGGCAGTCCAGATCGCATCCTGCGGGATAGCGTCCGGGTCAAGGAGCATGAAGCCGCCCGCGAGCCGCGGTGTCGGGACATAGACACTGATGCCGCGCCGGAGAGCCTCGGCGCGGACGAAACGCTGGGGGCTGTCGGGGTTTACCTTTATGCGCTGGGCCTGGGCGGCCAGCGGCTCCCCGAACAGACGTTCGGCCGCCTCGCGTGCGCCGCGGAAATTGGGGATCCGGCCTCTCGCCGGGAAGGGATAGGCGGCGAGCTTGCGGTTTTCGAGTTCTGCCCAGACATGGTCCCGGGCGCTGGCCTTGTTGTCGAACCGCATGTGTTTTTCCGAACTATGTCGTCCTCGCCGGCAACGGGTACAGTCAGGCGTTGACAAGGCCCGCAGCCACCACTAATACCGCGCCTCTACCCGCTGCAAACGCAGGGGTTCAACGCTCAGCCACTATAAATGCCCAGGTGGCGGAATTGGTAGACGCGCAGGTTTCAGGTACCTGTGGCCGAAAGGCCGTGGAAGTTCGAGTCTTCTCCTGGGCACCATCGAGCGACAAGGCCGCGTCGTGTGGCCCTCCGGACCGTCAAGAGCATAGGAAACGGGCACCATGGCTGTCATGGTTCACCAAGGGGATATCCCAGCCGGCTTGGATTGGGGCGGTGCGGTCGCGATTGACAGTGAAACGATGGGCTTGCGGCCCGAACGGGACCGGCTCTGTGTCATCCAATTATCGGTGGGAGACGGTAACGCTCATCTCGTCCAGTTTCCGCTTCCTTCTGGCGATCATCCGGTGTTTTTCGAAGCGCCCAATCTGCGTTCCTTGTTGACGAATCGTTCCGTGACAAAAATCTTTCATTTTGCACGGTTCGATATCGCAGTGATTCAGAAATATCTGGGAGTGGAATGCGCGCCCGTCTATTGCACCAAAATCGCTTCCAAGCTCGTGCGGACCTACACAGATCGGCATGGCTTGAAGGATCTGTGCCGGGAGCTGCTCGGTGTGGAATTGACCAAGGAGAAGCAGTCCTCCGACTGGGGCGCTCCGGAACTCACCCAGGCTCAGCAGGCTTATGCGGCAGCGGACGTACTGTATCTACACGCGCTGCGGGAGATCCTGGATACAATGCTCGTCCGGGAAGGGCGGGTGGCCCTGGCACAGGCCTGTTTCGATTTTCTGCCCGCGCGTGCGGCGCTGGACCTCGGGGGCTGGGATGAAGTCGATATCTTTGCCCATAGCTAAGCACTTCGCGGCCATGCCGGCATCGCCGATTGATATTGCCCGCCGCGTCATGCGGATGGAGAGCCGCGCCCTCGCCATCATGGCCGATCAGATTGGCGAACCGTTTGCAACAGCCGTGGAGGCTCTGGGAAACATCAGCGGCCGAATAATTGTTACGGGGATGGGTAAAAGCGGGCATATCGGCCGCAAGATTGCTGCCACGATGGCCTCGACGGGGTCGCCGGCCCATTTCGTGCATCCGGCAGAGGCAAGCCACGGCGACCTCGGCATGGTAACGGCGGGCGATGC
>CAYYSC010000501.1:0-2712 GCA_964474065.1 uncultured Rhodospirillales bacterium
AGCCGATGCCATCTGCCTGTACCGTCAGGAGAGCGACAAGGCGCCCTTTCTCTTGGTCGAGCGGTTTCCCTTCCGGGTATAAAAACGGCAAGACCCGGGACGGGATGCCGGATCTTGCCGCGAATGAGTTCGATGCATGCGCTTTGACGGCTCCGCACCAAGCGCTGCCTCACTCCTCCGGTTTCAGCTTGAGTGCGACGGAGTTCAGGCAATATCGCTCGCCTGTGGGCGGCGGCCCGTCGGGGAAGACGTGTCCAAGGTGCGCATCGCACTTGGAGCAAAGCACCTCCGTGCGAACCATGCCGTAGCTGGTGTCGCGGTGCAGCGTTACCCGGTCTTCCGAAATCGGCGTCCAGTAGGATGGCCAGCCGGAGCCGCTCTCAAATTTTGTGTCGGAGTGGAACAACTCCTGCCCGCAGCAGATGCAGGCATAGACGCCTTTGCGTTTTTCGTCATTGTACTTTCCGCTCCACGGACGCTCCGTGCCGTGCTGGCGGGTGACCGCAAACGCTTCTGGCGATAGCTCGGCGCGCCATTCTTCGTCGGATTTGACAACTTTATCAGTCATTGAGATACCGTCTCCGGCATACGGGTCAGGGGGACGATGTGCTGATCGGGAGATAGGCGAACGGTAGTGCGTTTCAACAGGCGCGGCCGTGCAGGGTCCAGCGTGCCGCGGCGGTGGAGGGTGAAACCGTTGTCCCACATGACCAGATCGCCAATTTGCCACTCGTGCCGGTAGATGAACGGCGATTGCGTCGCGTGCTCGGTCAGTTCGCCGATCAGTGCGCGGCCTTCACCTTCCGACAGACCCTCTACGCCAGGCATGGTTCCGGGATCAAGGTAGAGAGCACCCCAACCCTCGACCGGGTGGCGGTGGACGAGCGGGTGCAGCACGTCCGGCGACTTGGCTCGCGCCCTGGCCGAGGCCTCCGGACTTTCGTCATAGGCCGCGGAACGAAAAGCATAGCTGAATACGCCCCATGCTTGGTCCGCGCGTTCGCGCAACGCTTCCGGCAAGGCGGCATAGGCGAGCCGGAGATTGGCGAACTCGGTCGCGCCGTGATCTCTGGGCACTTCCACGGCATACAGGAAAGAACCGGTTGCGGGGTTAGCTTGATAGGATTGGTCCGAATGCCAAGTGATCTCGCCCGCGCCGAGGCCGCCAATGGCAACGCCGTTTCGGTCCAGCAGGTTGGAAATGTAGATCACCTCCGCCCGCTGTTTCGAGGCCCAATCCTCCCGCACAATCCGGTCCGGCTCGCCGAAGGCTTCGGAAAAGGCGACCAGCGCGTCCTCGTCCAGCAACTGGCGGCGGAAAACCAGGACTCCATGCTGGGACCAAGCCTCCCGCAGCGCCAGCCGATCGTTTTCGGAGAGCGGCTGGGCGCAGTCGATGCCACGCACTTCGCGCGCGAAGCTGTCTCCAATGGGCAGGAGTTTCATCGCTCCGTCCTCAACTCTTTAGGAACCGAGCGACAGCCTCGGCCACGGCGTCAGGCTGATCCAGCTCCGCCATGTGACCGGCATTCGGGATGGTCTTAACAGTTACCGGGCCACGGATTCCCTCCCCAAGCGTCTCCGTGTATTCGGCAGGTTGCACCCGATCCTGTTCGCCCCATAGAACGAGCGTAGGCGCGGTGATCCGGCCGAGGCGCTTCTCTACATGCGTGGCGCCGTTCGGCCAGAGATAGCGGGCGGACGCTTCCCGCGCCCGGGTCATCTCAATCGGCCATTCGACTGGATCGGCATTGCCCGGCTTCTCTAAAAGCTTGGTGTAAAGTTCCGGGTTTTCGCACATTAACCCGGCGATCTCATCGCCGCGCTGGGCCCACGGATCGGTTGGCGGATTGGCGTCGTCGTAGAGGCCGAACGGTGCGAGCAGCACCAGCTTTTCCACGCTTTCCGGCCAAATCGCCGCCACCTCCATGGCGAGCGTGCCCCCGACGGAACAACCCATCAGCCCGGCCCCGTGGCAGCCTGCGGCTACCATGAGGTCATGAGCTGCCATGGACCACTCGAACAGGGAGTCCAGCTCCAGATGAGCTCGCCCGCCGCCCGGAAAACCGGGCAATGAGATCGACGCGACCTCGCATTGCGCTGCGAGCGAGTCCAACACCGGCGTCCATTTCGGCAGCCCGGCGAAACCCGCGAAATAGGCTAGTTTGGGGCCGGATCCCGCACGCCAAACCCGCGCCTCTAACCCGTGGGCGGAGACGGTTTCTTCGGTGAAGTTCATTACTCGGCTGCCATCATCCGCGGAGCAGTGACCTGGGCCCGTTCCTCATCGGGCATCGGATTGGGCCACCAGTGGTCCTCCCACTCGTCGTCGAACAGATCCTGGATCTGCGGCATTACCTTCTCGGCGAACAGCTTTGTGTTGTACTGAGTTAACTGCTTCGACATGTTGCCGAATTGCAGCAACATCATCAGATGGCCCACGTGCAGTTCCTTGGCTACTTGCCGCAAGCGCTCTGCCACTTGATCGGGCGTGCCGACGATAATGTAGCCGTTATCCAGGATTGCATCGTACTCGCGGGCACTTTTCGAGACACGCAGGGCCGCACGGTTCTCCGAGATAGCCCGGCCGACCTGGCTTTCCACGCCGGCGCGTAATGTGCCTTCAGTGGTGTAACCAGGCGGATTCCCGAAGCGCGCGTCGACGTGCAGGCAGCGGCCGTAGAAGTACTCGGCGGCTTCCTTGTAGAGCTC
>CAYYSC010000502.1:0-2701 GCA_964474065.1 uncultured Rhodospirillales bacterium
CCAGCAGTCATGCGCGGATTCAGGCTTGCAAACGGGTCCTGAAAAATCATCTGCATTTCGCGGCGCATCGGTCGCATGTCACGAGCACTCAAGTTCGTGATGTCCCGGTCATGGAACCAGACGTGGCCGCGGGTAATCGGTACCAGCTTCAGGATCGAGCGCCCGGTCGTTGACTTTCCGCACCCGCTTTCACCCACGACAGCCAATGTTTCCGAGGGATTAATGTGAAAGCTAATGTCGTCCACGGCGTGAACCCGGCCGGTAACCCCGCCAAACAAGCCACTGCGGATATCGAAACGCGTGACGAGATTATCGATTTTCAAGAGAGGCTCGGTTTGGCCATTCGTGGTCATCGCTTGGTTTCCGTCTTGTCTTTTTCGCCGTCAACGCGTTCGACGCTGTAAGGGTCTTTTTCCGGTGGCGCCTGGTCGGGTGCGAGCGGCATCGGCTCGTCCCCTGCGAGGGCCGTTGCGGGCACGGTGACCTCCGCAGGTTCCGCCGCTCCGAAATCCTCCGGCTTAAAGGTGTCAGTCTGGCCCACGTCCGGGAATTTTTCCGGCTTGTCCTTCCCCTTCATCGAGCCCAGCTTGGGAACGGCGTTGATCAAGGCCTGGGTATAGGGGTGTTGCGGTTTGTGGAAGATCGTTTCCACGTCGCCCTGTTCCACGATATTGCCCTTGAACATCACGACGACGCGGTCGGCGACTTCTGCAACCACGCCCATGTCGTGCGTGATGAACAGCACAGCCATGCCGATCTCCTCCTGCAGCGCCTTGATCAAGTCCAGGATCTGGGCCTGGATCGTGACGTCCAAGGCCGTCGTCGGCTCGTCCGCAATCAGAAGCTGCGGCCGGCAGGAAAGCGCCATGGCAATCATTACACGCTGCCGCATGCCGCCCGATAGATGATGCGGATACTGCTTGAGTTGCTTCTCCGGCTCGGGGATCCGGACCAGCTTCAGCATCTCCAGCGCCCGCGCCTCAGCCTCGTTTTCATTCAGCCCCTGGTGCAGCATGATCGCTTCGGCAATTTGGAATCCGACGGTGTAGACCGGATTCAGGCTCGTCATTGGCTCCTGAAAGATCATGGAGATGGCATTGCCCCGGATCTGACGCAGTTCGTCATCGGGGAGCTTCACCACATCCACCACTTGGTCGCTTGGCAGACGAAGATTGATCGCGCCGGTCGGCATCTTGCCGCCGGACGCATCATTCAGGCGCATCATCGCCATTGCCGAGACCGACTTGCCGGAACCGGACTCTCCAACGACCGCAACAGTCTCCCCCTTGTTGATGTAGAAGGAAATGCCGTCGACCGCTTTAACGGTGGCGTCCTCTAGCGGAAAGTAGACGCGGAGGTCCTGCACGTCCACGACGCAATTTGCATCCATACCCTGTTCTACCATTCGGCGTTGTTGGACTGGCTTGCCCATGAGGGCTTGACCAAGAGTGTTACGCGGCCTCAGCCGCCGGCGTCAAGGCGAAGGCGTTCGCAAGCAGTTCATAAGACCGGCATCGGGCGGCGAAGCTGTGCGTGATCGTCACGACCACTACCTCGCCAACACCGTATTCCAGCGCCAGCTTCTCGATTTCCCGCCGGCAATGGGCCGGATCGCCGATGATCTGGTGGCTTCGTGCCTGGGCGATGCGGCTCTGCTCCCATTCGCCGGCCTTGGCCAAAACTTCGTCCGCTTCCTCCGGTGTCGGGAACGGCTGGAAGATGCCGCGATCGATGCGCAGCCGCCAGATATCGCGGCCGCGGGCGAGGCGGTCGGCCTCTTCCATCGTGTCCGCGCAAATCACATGGGCGGCGACGCTGGAGGTCGGCTGTGGGTAGGCCTCGGAAGGGCGGTATTGCTCCTGGAATGCTTCCATCACCTTTGCGCCGACCGGCCCGGCGATGAAATGGGCAAAGCAGAAAGGCATGCCGAGGACGGCTGCCACAGTCGCCGAATAGTCGGATGAGCCGAGCATCCAGAGTTCGGGCATTCCGGTTGGTTTGGGCACGGCGTGGACGCGGGCAAAGGGATGCCCTTCCGGCATCTGGTCTTTCAGGTAGGCTTCGACCTCCTGCACCTGCCGCGGGAAATTGTCGATGGGCTGCCGCTGTCCGCCGGGCGCCAAAGCGGCCGCCGTCAACTGATCGGAGCCTGGCGCGCGGCCAATGCCCAGGTCGATTCGGCCAGGGTAGAGGGTTTCCAGCAGCGCGAACTGCTCTGCTACCTTGTAGGAGGAATAATGAGGCAGCATCACTCCGCCGGAGCCGACCCTGATGTTCCTCGTTTCGGCCGCCACCCGTGCAATCATGATTTCCGGTGCGGAGCAGGCAAGCCCCTGGCTGTTGTGATGCTCTGCAAACCAGTAACGGTAAAAGCCCAGCTGGTCCGCCAGTTGGGCCAGTTCGAGGCTTTCCGAAAGAGCATCGGCATGGGTGCGGCCGGAAGAAATCGGCGACTGGTCGAGGACGGATAGTATCATCGGGCTCATCCTGCTCGCTGTCGTGGACGGCATCCGGGGCAACGCGCCGTTGGCGGCGGCCCCTGCCTCGCTTATGCTCACTATAACGATTTAACGAACTTTGGGGAGCATACCCATGTCACTTTCACTCGCGGGCAAGGGCGCCATTATCACCGGGGGCAGCCGCGGCATTGGTCTCGCCATTGCCGAGGCGTTCGCCAGACAGGGGGCGGCCGTGTCCTTCT
>CAYYSC010000503.1:0-2694 GCA_964474065.1 uncultured Rhodospirillales bacterium
AAGGCCGGTGCCGTCGGAGAATTCCTGGTAGCTCGGGTAGTCCTGATCCAGTCCCGTGCCGGGGTAGACTAGCGTGGCGCAGGCGATCCGTGCTTCGCCCGTGTCCCTAGCCTTCAGGCACAAGGCAGCACTCAGATTGCCTCCTGCGCTATCGCCCGCAACGCCGATGCGGGCGGCGTCTATCCCCAGCCGACCAGCGTTCTCCTGCAGCCAGAGCAGGGCCGCCCAGCAATCGTTAAACGCGGCGGGATAGGGGTGTTCCGGCGTCAAGCGGTAGTCGACAGACACCACGACCGCCTCCGCTTGGTGCGCGAAACCCCAGGCGACAGAGTCCGAACTGTCGAGGTCGCCCTTCATAAAGCCGCCGCCATGAATGTAAACCAAACCGGGAGCGGCAGCCGCTGGCGCCGAGGCGGGACGATAGATGCGGACCGGCACATTCTGCTCCGCCGCCGGCACCACTTCGTCCCAAACCTTCATGTTCGCCGGCGGTGGCTGGTTCAGAGCGTTGGTATAATAGGTCCAGGCCTTGCGCTGTTCTTCAATCGTCTCGCCGAACATGCCTGCGGGCGCGCGGGCTTCGGCCAAGCATTGCATGTCGGGGTGAGCGGCGGGCTTCGTCACGGCGTCTTCCAATTTTTTGTTGGTTTAGAGTACGCCGGCCGGAGAGCGGCGGCTAGGGTCAAGGCGATGTTTGAAAGCAACTGGCGCCGACTGGCGGACTTATACTAAGGATGAATGGTATGCAGCAGCGCTCAGCGCTGTTTCCTCAAAGCAGGCGAGACCGACGCGATGGATTTTCAGTTCACCGAACAGCAGCAGAGCATCCAGGACGCGATCGAAAAGATCTGCGGTGACTTTCCCCTCGACTACTGGGGCGAACGGGACGAGAGCGGCCAATTCCCGGAGGAGTTCGTCCAGGCGCTCGCGAAGGACGGCTGGCTCGGCATCGCCATGCCGGAAGAATACGGCGGCGCGGGCCTCGGCATTTCGGATGCCTGCGTGATGCTGGAATCGATCGCCCGCTCCGGCGCGGGCCTCTCCGGGGCCAGCGCGGTTCACATCAACGTGTTCGGCCCACACCCAATCGTCGTGCACGGCACGGAGGAGCAGAAAAAGCGCTGGCTAACGCCCTTGATTGCGGGCGAGGAAAAATGCTGCTTCGGCGTGACGGAGCCCGATGCCGGGCTCAACACCTCCGCCATCAAAACCCGGGCGGAGCGCGACGGCAACAACTACAAAGTGTCGGGCACGAAGATGTGGACCTCGACCGCCCAGGAGGCGGAGAAGGTGCTGTTGCTCGCCCGGACCACGGCGCGGGATAAAGTTGCAAAGCCGTTCGACGGTATCAGCCTATTTTATACCGACCTGGACCGCCGCTACGTCGAAATCCGCGAAATCCCCAAAATGGGGCGGAAGGCCGTCGATACCAATTTCGTGTTCTATGACAACCTGCCCGTGCCGAAGGAAGATCTGATTGGCGAGGAAGGCCGGGGCTTCTATTACCTGCTGGACGGCATCAACCCGGAACGCTGCCTGATCGCAGCGGAGGCGATTGGCATTGGTCAGTTCGCGCTTTCCCGGGCTGCCGACTATGCTCGCGAGCGAGTCGTGTTCGACCGCCCCATCGGCCAGAACCAGGGCATTCAGCATCCGCTGGCTGAAAGCTGGGCCAAACTGGAGGCGGCGCGCCTTTTGACTTACAAGGCCGCTTGGCTATACGACCAGGGACAGCCCTGCGGCGCGGAGGCCAACGCAGCTAAATATCTGTGTGCCGAGGTTGGCTTCGAAGCCTGCGAGCGCGCCATACTTACGCATGGCGGCATGGGTTACGCCAAGGAATATCATGTGGAGCGCATGCTGCGGGAAGTCATGATCACCCGCCTGGCGCCCGTGGGCCAGCAATTGGCGCTCTCCTACATCGCCGAACGGCAGCTCCGGATGCCGAAGAGCTACTGAGGCCTACCCTTGAACGAAGAGGCGGTCAGGCTTCTGGATGCGATGGAACGGCTGGAGTCGCGCCTCAACTCCTACTGGAACTTTTATACGCTGGTGGTGCTGGCCGCCGTCGGCTGGCTGATGTCGGCAGCGAAGCCGTTCTCTCTCAACCAAAGCATTGCCGTTACAGTGGCGCTCGGCCTTTTCTTTCTCGCCAACCTCTCGGTGATCCGGGCAGCGACCCGCCGGCTGCTGGCGTTCGAGCAGGAAATGCAGGCCATTGCCCCCACCCTGGAGCTGCGATCTCCGGCGCTGCGCCGCGATCTCACCGGCCGGGCCATGCCGGGCAGGATGCTGTTGTCATATGGCCTTCACATGGCCGTAGATGCGGCGGTGATCTATGCCGTCTGGAGCAAGCTTGCCTGAAGTTTGACGCTGCTGCTGGCGATGTGAGCGCGAAAACCAATCGAGAAAGGAGAGAGCATGTCTGACGTCGGTTTCCGAAAATGGCTCGGCCTCACCTATGAGGTGATGGATGACGAGCGCGCCGTCGTCTCGCTAGAACTGGACGAGGAGAAACGCAACGTCCGCGATGTAGCTCATGGCGGAATTGTCGCTTCGTTGGTCGACGTGGCCATGGGCACCGTTGCAGCCGGCGGCAACTATGCCACCCGCAAGCGGTATGTCGTGACCCTTGAACTCAAGGTGAACTATCTCGCTCCCGCGCGCGGCAACAAGCTGACGGCGGAAGCGAAG